>NZ_JAKRFG010000007.1:0-193997 GCF_022348135.1 Halomonas sp. McD50-4
GGAAGTGTGTCTGAACGACGGGAAGTGGTTAAAAAGTAGGCAGTTTAAACCGTGCCAATAGGTTTTTAGTAGCATTACGTCTTGGGTAAGATACTTGCTGAGGTGCTATGAGAAATCCGGGCTAGGTTGACAATTGGTGTTATGGTGCAAAATGAAATAATGAATGAGTTTAATAAAAAAAATTCATGCGAGTTCCGAGCGTCAGGTCTTTGGGCTAGGTTTTTAGTTTTTTTGCCTGAAAGCCGAATTGGTAAGCGCAATCAGTCCGGTCCTATTCAAAGCCGTTACTCAAGTTTGTTCAACAGAAGCTGCAGTAAGTATATTCATGAGCAAATAAATATTCTGGAAAGACGGAGTGAAAGAAAGACAATGAGTCTGTCAAGAGAAGCCGCTGAAGAATTTGCGCTTATGTGTCAGCATGTTGAAAGCCAAACTCTATCTGGTGGTCAATATGCCTCATTTAAAGATTTAGCATCTAAGGTGCCAGAAAATATTATCAGACTATCGGCTATATTAAGTGCTTTCGATAATGGTTTGGACGTGTGTATTGCTAAGCATTATCTGGTAAAGGCATATAACATGGTTCAAATATGTGCAAATGATTTCATGCGCGTTTTTTATATGCCTAGTGAAGAAGATATAGACGATGATGTTTTGCACCAATGGCTTGAAGGTAAGAGAAAACTTGGATATAGATATTTGAAGAAAAACTATATTAGGAGAAATGTTTCATCAAGATTAAGAAATATCGATAAGTTAAACGCGTCAATTGATCGGCTGTCAAATAAAGGGATGATATCTAGATTTGTAATGAGTAACGTTCAGGCGATTGATATGTACCCTAATATAATTATTGATTATGTGGCTGCAAACCACGAGTTGTTTGGAATGAATGGGCCTTTTAAAAATATTTATTGACATTAACTTTTTAAAGTGGTTTAGAGTATAGGCTCGCTCCCCCTGTGGGTCTAGTATACAATATAAATCAGAATAATTCTGGTATATATGTTATTGGGTTGTTGAGTTTTTTATTGGGTATAAGATAAGTAAGAGTATAGTGTCGTTGCTGTGCATCTATGATGTTGGTTAAAGGGCATAGCTACTAAGTGAAATCGAAGGACAAGTTTGTTCTCATAATTATTAAGAAAAGAAATAAAGCATGGCACCTTTATTGGTTGCCAAACCTTAGCTTTATGCTTTTAAAAATAGTGATGTTAACATCAAAACAAGTCTGTCCTGCCAGAATGATCATTTTAAATAAATGTACCCGTTATCTTCTTGTAAGGAGGTTGAAATGAGTGATTTTTATTCTGAAGCTAATCAGGCTTCTTTAAATGCGACTGTTAATTGTAGTTGGCTAGAGTTAAGAGGTGGGCTTCGTGGTTACTGTGTTCAAGTGATTGGCTTAGTTAAGCGGCTAAAAGAGCAGCAGTGGCCTGCATTTAGTTCAAAAGACGAAGGCGGGGCCGTCTTATTATCTAGCCTGACTGGTTGCCAGCTATTTGAAAGTATAATTGAAGGAATTAAGCTTGATAAGCTGGATGCGCTGAGCTTGCCTTATAATCCTTATCTATTGTGTTTTTTAAACCTTTTGAGTGAGATAAAATATAAGGTTGATGAACGAGAGTTAAATGCCGACAACAAAGAAAAACTGCTTAATTTCAGTGTTGGTTTTTTATATAGTGAGTTTTCGTCTAGAAAAATAAGATTGCTAAGGTATAAACAAGAAAAAGCGTATCGTAGTAGACTAAAAAGCGCTTATAAATATATTGATTCTTTACATGACGTATATTCAAGAATACTGTGTGTCAGAGTCGATTTTTCTTATCGCAAAGGTAAGTTCATTGAAAGTGACAATTTCGGTGAGCAAATGCGAGAAGTGAAAAACGACTGGAAAGTCATGCAGTCAAAACTAAGAGTATCTGAGGTTGGCGTTGATATGATAGGGTATTTGCTAAAGCTTGAATACGGTTTGCTTAAAGGCTTTCATTACCATGCTTTAATTATTTATAATGGATCAAAGCGTCAGCAGGACGTCGTGTTAGGAAAAATGTTAGGTGAGTGTTGGGTTAATGATGTAGTGCCTGGCAATGATGGTCGATACTATAATTGTAATAGATATAAGAATAGATATAAAAATCTTGGAATTGGTTCTATAAACTATTATGAAATGGATAAGCGTAAAAATCTTAAAGGAATGGTTTTGAATTATATGCTTAAGCCTGATGACGTATTAGATTTTATAGGGCTGAACGAGCGCCTTTTTTTTAAGGGTGTATTAAAGAAAAATTTTAATTCATGTAATGGCAGGCCTAGGGAGAAGGTCTCTATCAATACTTTGGAAGCATGAACCGCGCTAGTTGTTGAGATATTCGTTTAGGCAGTGCTTTTTCGTTATCCGCCTGGTCCTTTATGTCTTGTACTCTGGGCGGATTATTTCTATCAATGCGTTCGCTGATTTTACGGGTAAACTCATTCATATTTACTACTGCTGGTGTGATTGCAGCATGGTATCTTGATTTTTCTGATAGACTTGGGGCATGCATGTTTTTCATCAATTGCTCAGTGATTACAACATCTGTGCATGCGCTTAGTACGGTCAGGCTTATTTCTTTTTTATTAATTTCTCTATAACTGTCAGAAATAAACTCTTTGATCAATATTTTCATCTGTTCATTGTCATTGATTGTATTTATTTTTTTCGCAATTAGCAGTCTGATGCATGCTCTATTTAGCATTATTAAGTTGTCATTCATCCACTCTTCAGCCACATCTAAGTTTTCAAGCTGTATAATTTCATCTTGAATTGCTTTGGCTTCATCCTGTATTTTTTTGTTCCGCAGTCTTTCTTTGTTCTCTTTGTTTATTTGTTGCTGTAGGAAGTGAGGGATGATTTTATTTAAATCATGTCTTCTTACCCAAAGTTGCTCTTTTGTAATAAAAAGCTCACATGGGTTAATGGGTGGAAGAGTGATTGCTGTTTTTTTGACTTTTAAGTTTTGTGAAGAATTTTTGCTTTCAAAGAAACAAAAGCAAGCATCAGTCCTAAGGCGTTTTGAAACGTTAGAAGCTTTAAGTTTTTTGTCTGTTTCGTTAAGAGCAACATCTTTTGCAGATAATATATTGATATTTTTTAGATGGTTAAATCTTGCTAAACTGTAGAAAAAAGTGATAGTTATCGATTTTGTGCATAATATTTTATCGTATGCGATACTGTCTATTACTATGTAGTCAAAGTCATTAAATTCTTTATAGACAGTTCTGTTATCGTCAAGAAAGCCTTGAAATGGTGAAAATGGGGCTATTAAGCTCATATCAACTGAAAGACAATAAAGGTGGATGAAAGAGTTCGGCTTATATAGCAGCGGGGTGTTGTTGTCAACCAGTCTTTTGAGCAAAGCGTTTTCATTGATACCGGCTAGTTTAGCGGCATCTTTGAAGATAAAAAGTTCATCATTTGACATGCTTACATTGACCTTAAGTTCAGTTTTTATTGATGTCGTTGAAAACAAAATCAGCCCATTCTTGCATCATTTGTCTGCGTTTTTCGAACAAATCCCCACGCCTATATGCAGCCTCTACCTTATTTTCAATAGTATGTGCTAGCGCCATTTCAGCAACGTCACGCGGGTAGCTTGTCACTTCCCCTGTCCAGTCTCGAAAACTCGAGCGAAAGCCATGGGGAACATAATTTCCTTTTTCACCACTGGGGCCATATCCAAGACCTCGCATAAATTGCAAAAGCGACATATTGGATAGTGGTCGACCCGCCTTCATTCCGGGGAAAAGAAAATTGTTGCCTCTAACACGCGGCAGGCTCTGTAATAGATCCATTGCTTGCGTAGATAGTGGCACTCTGTGCTCTCTATTAGCTTTCATGCGCGCTGCTGGTATTAACCAAGTAGCTTTACCTATATCGATCTCATGCCATTCAGCGTTGAGCACCTCAGAGGTACGTGCGGTTGTTAGTATCAAAAACTGCAGTGCTTTTGATGACACGCTATTGTAAGCCTGTATTGAACTTACAAATATCGCCACCTCGTCATAAGGCATGGCAGGGTGGTGAGTCACTTTTTGAACCCTTGACGGCTTGGCTAAGAGTTTGTCGAGATGGCCGCGCCAACGCGCTGGGTTGACTGGGTCGCGGTATTCATGGGCTGCAGCGTAATCAAGAACATTCTCGATGCGCCCCTGTACACGCTTAGCTGTCTCGTTTTTGACTGCCCAGATAGGCGTTAGAACCTTCAATATGTCCTGAGTTGTGACATTCTCTACAGGGAGGTTTCCTATCACCGGGCGGGCGTATGTTTTAAGCGTGCTTACCCACTGACGCGCATGCTTAGCATTTCGCCAACTGCGACGGTGAGATTGAATGTAGCGCGCTGCACAATGCGTGAAAGTTACAGGCCCTGCTACTGGATCAGATTTCTGCTCACGAGCAGCCAGTGGGTCGATGCCTTGCTTGACAAGCTTGCGTTGCTCAGCAGCAACGGCCCTTGCCTCTGATAGGGAGGTATCTGCAAAGCTACCGAGGCCCATATCTCTCAGTTTGCCACTCCATCGAAAACGGTAAATCCAGCTTGCGCCGCCACCTTTACCAATTTTCAGATACAACCCATCCCCATCATTGGTCATTCCAGGCTTTGATTCCCTGACCAGCTTCTGTACGCCTTTTGTTGTCAGTTTGCCCACAGCTGCTATCCCCAGAGTAGATTTTTCCAAGCTTACCATATGCTGGCCCATACGCCAGCCCATACTTTGTTCATGTGACTAGTCGTATGAATGTGGATGTAGTGGGACTGATTTTTTATTTTTTTCTATATAAATCAGTTGTTTTTTTATTTTTTCGGATTTATCAGGACGATGAGTATGCGGACTCCCTCTCCGCCACGAAATATAGAAGGGGAATCAACACTTATGTTGATTCCCCTTCGTCGTTTCTGGGCTTTGGGAGCGGTTTTGGGAACATTCTGGTGAGATCTCCGTGAAACAAGGTTGGCTGGAAACTTCATCGAGTTCACAGTGTTAATTTCGATGGAAGGGTCGAGACAGACGGTACTCATACAGCTCTTGATCCGTCTATACTCGGGAGAAAGTCACCCCACCAGGCTGCCCATGACCGTCGATTTGCAGGCGCTTTACCCCAAGCTGATTCACCTGATGCTCGATACCGTGTTCGTGGTAGATGCAGAGCATCGCATTCTATTCGTCAGTGATGCCTGCGAGTCGCTATTGGGGTATCGCGCTGATGAGCTGATAGGCACCCTAATTACCCGCTATATGCACCCAGAAGATGTGG
This sequence comes from Halomonas sp. McD50-4, assembly GCF_022348135.1. Lineage (NCBI taxonomy): Bacteria > Pseudomonadati > Pseudomonadota > Gammaproteobacteria > Oceanospirillales > Halomonadaceae > Halomonas > Halomonas sp. McD50-4. The sequence continues at coordinate 5,300 of NZ_JAKRFG010000007.1, forward strand.
CGATGACGCATGCTTCCATCAAGCGAGTAATGAATGGACAGCCTCATCTCGATTTTCGTAACCGCTACCTGCACAAGAGTGGCAGCGTGGTGCATATATTATGGTCTGCGCGCTGGTCCGAGGAGGAGCAGGTGCGTATTGGCGTCGCACGCGACATCACCCCCCAAGTTCAAGCGGAAGAGGAGTTGCGTTTTCTCGCACACCACGACCCGTTGACGAAGCTGACCAATCGCTCGCTGTTTTATGACCGCCTAGCCTCGGCGTTGACTACCGCTAGGCGTTATCAAGCCCGTTTGGCTCTTCTATTCTTGGATGTGAATGACTTTAAAAGTATCAACGATGTGCACGGTCATGCGGCAGGAGACGCCGTGCTGTGTGAGATAGCCCGCCGCTTGAGTAGCTGTGTTCGTGATACCGACACGGTGGCACGCATGGGTGGGGATGAATTCACGGTACTCTTGACCGATCTTCACTCCAAAGAAGCCGCGATGGAAAAAGCGGCTCAACTGCTTGACGAGTTATCCTCGAACGAGAGTGTGAGTACACTCTGCATGGGTATGCCGTCTTGCAGCGTGGGTGTGGCCGTCTATCCCGAAGACGGCCAAGATGCCAACACACTGCTTCGCCATGCCGATGTCAACATGTACCGGATGAAAAAACAGCGTGTTCGTGCATACTCCGGTGCGTCAAAACGGTAGGCCACCGCTAAAACCAAAGATCACCACGGCAACCACGACAACGACGACCACGATAGTAGTAGTAGATGGCATGCTCTCGTCCTCTGAGAAATAAGTGAGTCTACAGCCTAGTCGCTAGCAAAAGATTTTGCACATCGCTATTGCTCAAGGCTCAGCGCTGCGCCAAGGCTAGAGAAGTAGTGGTTAAATGCGCGGTTGATCGCTGCGCGTTGCTCACCTACCGGGTACAAGCCGCGTTCGGCGTCAGGAGAGCACTGGGTGCCTTTGACTAAAAAGTGGTTTTTGATCGGAGCATCTTGAACGAAAGCTTCGAAAGCGCGAGCGCACATCTCTTCGGGTTTGCTGTAGTAAAGCTGCCCCAGCGCTTTGTCCATTGCGGCAGCGTTAAAAAACAGCGCGCTAGGCTGCTGGCCGTCCGGTTGAAGTAAGATGGCCCGGAAACAGGCGAGTAATCGCTGGTTGAGGGGGTGGCGAATGGGCGCGGCATTGGTCAACCAGGCGGCTGAGGCGAAGGCGTTACTAGGCAGGTCTTGAAAACATTTGGGGGCAATGAAGTGGTCGAATGCGTGAAACCACTCATGAGCGATGCTGCCGGGGCCAGCGTTTTTGGCAAGCGCAAAGCTACGCTGGCTGGGATCATAGTGTGCCGACACGCCAGGACGTCCACCGGTGCCGTACTGCAGCGCTAGTGCGCCTCTAAGTGAAATCAGCGTTTCGTTGCCTTGTAAAATGAGCATGAGGTCGCAGAGCGCATCATGAAACAGGGCTGCCGCTCGATCGCGCTCTTCACGCGTTACCCAGCGGCCAATTTCGATAGAGCGGAAGTCAAATTGGCGGCGAATTGCGCCAAAGCTACTGGCGGAGTCTGCGCGATGTGTAGGGCCGTTCCGAAAAAATGGTCGTTCATGAAAGCTCACGTATCACCTATGTCGGTGGAAATCATAGCGTTAGCTACCTTTCGCCCATGAAAAAGCGCCCTCAAAACTGAGGACGCTTTTTTAAGCACCGATGCTTCTAGTACCTTGCCTTCCATGGTCATCGCTTAGCGCTTCCTTGGCTAGCTCCTTCCGTGGCTTTGCATGGCTCTTCCTGAGCACGCTCTCTTTCCATGAGCTGGGTGTCGCTATTCCTTAGCGTACATTCCTTTGTGCCGCGGTATCCCTGCCGCCGACCCTTCAAACTATAGGTTAGGGATAAATAATGTACAAGATTAAATTGTATATTTATTGTACCTGAATGGTACGAAATGATGATTTATGTCGTTTAATTTATATAAAACAAAGAGTTACTTTTCGTTTGTTCGCGATGGTTTTGCTATACAATATCAGGAGGTAGGGCTTGTAAGCCTCGATGAGCGCCCCAACGTAGCCCTAGGAGTGCAAATGCTATCCCATGCGTGACCAATAGGAGCATCGAGATGAGTAAGCGTATTCTAATGGTGTTGACCTCGCACGATCAGCTAGGTGATACAGGAGAGAAAACCGGCTTTTGGCTGGAAGAGCTGGCGGCACCTTACTACGTCTTCAAAGACGCGGGCGCTGAAATAACGCTTGCCTCACCTAAAGGTGGGCAACCGCCGCTGGACCCCAAAAGCGATGCGGAAGAGAGCCAAACCGACGACACCCGACGCTTTCAGCAAGACGAGACAGCTAAAGTCGAATTGGCGAATACGCATCGCCTGAGCGACATGAGCGCAGACGATTTCGACGCGGTGTTTTACCCTGGTGGCCATGGGCCGTTATGGGATTTGGTGGACGATGAAGACTCTATCCATTTGATCGAAACTTTTATCGCCCAAGGTAAACCGGTGGCGTCAGTATGCCACGCACCTATCGTGCTGGTGAATGCCAAAGACGTAAGCGGCGAGCCGCTGGTGAAAGGTCGTCAAGTGACCGGTTTTACTAATGGTGAAGAAGAGGCGGTGGGTCTCACTAATGTCGTACCGCATTTAGTAGAAGATGCGCTACAGAAATGTGGCGGTATCTACAGCAAAGCCGATATCTTTACACCCTACGTACGTGAGGACGGTCAGTTGATCACCGGCCAAAACCCGCCCTCTTCTGCTCCTACGGCAGAGGCGCTGATGGCATGGTTCACACGCTAGTACGCTGACGTAATGCCATCGACAAGGCGGGCCTTCGAGCCCGCCTTTTGCGTAGGTAAGCAGCCCATCGGCCGTTAAAGCGTCGCGGTCTCACTCATCGATGAGTGGCCAGCGAAGCGTGGGACGTTTTTGATGCCGACCTGCGTAAGCACGCGTAGATGGTGCGCGCACGAAACTAAAAACTTTTCGCGTTTCATATCCCAGGTTAGATAACTCGAGCTTTATAGGGCGCACTGTGTGCACATAACGCAAGGAAGGCGTTACAAGGAAGTGCAAGTAGGGAGTGCTTGCGGCGCACAAGGAAGCATGAACAGGATGTTCGTGATGTAAGATTAGGGAGGACCTGATGAAACCCCGGCCAGCGATGGTCGGGGTTTTTTTTGCGAGCCGCACTTATGTGCTCGAGTTCATCTAAGCCATTAACAGGCGTAGTGATAGAACAGAGCGCTTAGCTGGCTCATGGGGGCCGACACCGACGTTTGGCAACTCAAACAGCGAAGCAGCACGCTGTCCTTACCGGTGCCTTCCAACCGGAACCGATTGAGGTACGATGTGGTGGCGGATTCTGCATTGCCGCAGTGGCGGCACATGATATCCACACCGTGGACGGTCGAACTGATCATGATATGTCTCACGCTGACCTCCTACCGCTAGGGAATGAGTGGGTTCAGGCGTGGTAACGTCCGTGTAGAGAAACATCACGATGGATGCAGAAAAAGTATAGGCGGTCGCCTGGTAAAGCGCTAAGAAAAGCATGCTGCGCGCCTGAAGGGGGCTCGGTATGCCAAAAGGTAAAATTTATCAAAAGTGCGCTATTTTCTATCTCAGGTTAATGTTTTTGACACATAGAAGGTTCAAGGTAAGTAGCAACACAGGGAGAGGTGTTAAGGAGCGAGAGCAAGCATGGAACGCTTGTCAGACCAGGGATGCACGAACAGGAGGTTCGTGAAGAAGGATTACGGAGGAATTACTACTACCCCGGCCAGCAATGGCCGGGGTTTTTTTATAGGGATCAAGCGGATTTTTCGTCATCGTTCTCAGGTTTGGCGCTGCCTTGATGGGTTAGTGGGCTGGCTTGATCGAGACGCGGATGATTATCCAAAAATGCCTGCTTGGGATTGGGCAGGGTATCCAGCGTTTTAATGGTGTGGTGTAGCGCGTGAATTGCCGCCAGCACGTCATGGGTGTTACCGGTTTCCGAAATAGTGTGCATGTTGCGGATTGGGAACCCCATAGACGTTGCTGCGCTATCGATGGAGGCCAGAACGCCAGCCATGCCATCGGTGCCGGTATCCACCCCCACGATATCCCGCTGCATGGGGATGTCTTGCTCTTTGGCAGCGCTGGCAATGATACGGTTGAGCTGTTCACTGGCAATCGAGCCCACCGACAGCGTAAACCCTTTACCCATTTCCAGCGGCTGCATGCGCTTGTCGCCGATGCCAGGGGCGGCCACATAGTCGTGATTCACGTCCACGCCAATGAGCGCATCGGGCTTGAGCTCACCAGCCAGCACGCGGCTACCGAAACGGCCGATTTCCTCGTAGCTGGCGATGGCAAACATCACCCGTACGTTGTCGGTGCCGCCCGCTTCGGCGATCAAGCGCGCCACTTCTGCCGTCACGAAACATCCCAAACCGTTATCCAAATAGGCACCGTAGAAGGTGTTCGGGCTAAAGCCAGGGCGAATAGGGCGGTTGAAGATAATCGAGTCGCCTGGACGCACGCCTAGGTTCAGTACCTGCTGCTTTTTGTTATCGCCGTGGATTTGCAGGTCAAGATAGATCTGTTCCTTTTTGATCCCTTTGCTGCCATCGCGCTGAGCGGGATCAGAAAAGTGGATAGCGCCGAGTGCTTCTACTGTGCCGCCTTCGATGCTGCGGTAGTGGCCTGGGGCGTTTGGATCTTCGCTGAACAGCGTGACTTCATGGCCGATTAATACGCCGGGCAAGAAAGAGTCGGTGTTGATCCAGACCTTGCCGTCTTCGCCAATCGAACGAACTTGCATACGGATTTTGTCTGCGTGGCCGATGATCATCAACTTGAACATGTCATCGCGGCCCGGATGCGTGTCTAGCACCACGCCTGCGTTGCCTTTGAACTGGTGCAGGTGCCAGTCGCTGGGCGCGAAGCTCTCGAAGTAGGGCTTTAGTACGCCGTAGGTCATCGCGCCTTCCAAGCCCACTGGGCTGGGGGCCGCCAAAATGTCGCGCATCAATTTGAACTGCGCATCGGGCATCGGTTGCGTCCAGGGTTTTGCGGTATCGCTCATCATGCTTACTCACTTCTGAGGGGGTATAAACACACTAGTCTGCCAGATTGTGGCTGGCTGTATAGCGTTCGCCAGTACTTGAAGTTAGTTGATTAAGTATCATTTGGGTCGCTGGTCAATTGCTCATCAGCATGAACGGCTAGGGCACGTCATGCTGGCGGTATCAGTGGCTACTGTCCATGGATACCTGAATGGCAATTTTTATCGATATGAATATTCTTAAAAGTAATTAATTCAACGTATTAGTCAGCGATGACGAGGGCTAACCTTCCGCGGTCTACACAAGGCGACCTTCAGTGTGCTCCTCTATCAGCGTCTCATCCTCAAGCTGGAACTAACATTTTTTCGCTCAATACACCTCTAGAGGTCCCAATGCGACTTACAACATGTTATTTGCGACTTTTGCGAGCAGATGAGTGTAATAGTCTTGTCTCTAACCGCTCTATTCGTGCCAGTATACGACGACGGAGCAAGACGCCCCCTTGGATGAGTTAGCATTCAGGCATACTGCATCAGGGGAGGCTATGAAACGCCAGGGATACCAAAAAACTCTAATAAAAAAGACGAATGGTTTAAAAAGGTGAGTGAGGGTAGGACCATGACATCACATTCAGTAAAAGACTCGGCCACGACTAACCGTGCGTGCGAACCACAGACCCTTGGCTTTCTGCTGTTGGACAATTTCACCCTGATTTCGCTGGCATCCGCCATCGATCCACTGCGTATGGCCAACCAGTTGGCCGGTCGTGAGCTTTATCGCTGGTACACGCTGACCCAGGATGGCCTGCCGGTGCGTGCCAGTGACGGCTTGCAGGTGACGCCAGACGCTTCCATTCATACGCCGCTGTCGCTCGAGTGGGTCGTCGTGTGTGGCGGAGTGGGCCCACAGCATAGTGTGACCCGTGAACACCTCCGCTGGCTGCAGGCACAGGCGCGTCAGGTGAAGCGGCTTGGCTCGGTATGCACGGGCAGTTGGGCATTGGGCCAGGCGGGGCTGCTGGATCATTACGAAACCAGCGTGCATTGGGAGTGCTTGCCCTCCATGCAGGAGGCGTTCCCTAATGTGATTCTGACCCCGCACCTGTTCTCTATCGATCGCGATCGGTTCACGGCCTCAGGAGGTACCGCCCCGCTCGATATGATGCTCAACCTGATTGCTCACGACCATGGCAAAGAGCTGTCGGCGGGTATCTCCGAAATGTTCATCTACGAGCGCGTGCGTAACGAGCAGGATCAGCAGCGCGTGCCCCTCAAGCATGTGCTGGGGACGACTCAGCCCAAGCTGTTGGAAATCGTGGCGCTTATGGAAGCCAATCTAGAAGAGCCTATCGAACTCAACGAATTGGCGAGCTACGTAGGCGTCTCACGGCGCCAGTTAGAGCGGCTTTTTCAACGCTATCTGCTCTGTTCACCTTCCCGCTACTATCTCAAGCTGCGGTTGACCCGGGCGAGACAGCTGCTCAAGCAAACGCCGTTGTCGATCATCGAAATTGCGTCGGTCTGCGGCTTCGTCTCTACGCCGCACTTTTCGAAATGCTATCGAGAGTACTTTGGCGTGCCGCCCCGCAACGAGCGCCTCGGTGTCTCCGACCGCCAGGAGGGCCACCCCGATAAATCTGCGTCTCTGATCAAGCGGTGGGGAATCAAGCCTTACAAGAACGAGCCGTTGTCGAGTGCCCAGCAGGCGTTGGCCTACGCTCAGGGGGAGCCCACCTTTGCTAGCGTACCGGTATTGAGCTGATGTGACGTGTGAAGGTCCCTTTAAAACGTGCCGCTTACTGAGAGCGGCACGTTTTTTTTATGGGCACGGCTCCCCTTTGGCCGGTCGGCTGTTGCTCTGTTGGCGGGGAATCGGGCTGCGTCGTTTTAGCGACAGAATGACGCTTTTGGAATTTCCACGGTCGTTTCCAAGCGTCGCCCTGCCCAGCGTCGGCGCTATGCTCGCTTCATTCACCCATGTTGGAGCTTAGCCATGACCCCCTCTGAACTGCACGATGACGCCATCGTCATCGATGGATTGATCATCGCCAAATGGAACCGCGAACTGCTCGAAGACATGCGTCGCGGCGGTTTGACCGCTGCCAACTGCACCGTCTCGGTGTGGGAGGGGTTTCAGGCCACGGTCGACAACATCGTCAAATCCAATCAGCTGATGGCAGAGTGTAGCGACCTGGTGCGCCCGGTGCGCACCACCGCCGACATCACCCGCGCTAAGGAGGAGGGCAAGACCGGGATCATCTTCGGTTTCCAGAATGCCCATGCCTTCGAAGACCAGATCGGCTATGTCGAGATCTTCAAGCAGCTGGGCGTGGGCATCGTGCAGATGTGTTACAACACCCAGAATTTGGTCGGTACCGGTTGCTATGAGCGCGACGGTGGCCTGTCCGGTTTTGGCCGCGAGATCGTGGCCGAGATGAACCGTGTGGGCATGATGTGCGACCTTTCTCACGTCGGCGCCAAGACCTCCGAGGAAGTCATCCTCGAGTCCAAAAAGCCCGTCTGCTACTCCCACTGCCTGCCCTCGGGCTTGAAAGAGCATCCCCGCAACAAGTCCGACGCAGAGCTGAAGTTCATCGCCGATCACGGCGGTTTCGTCGGCGTCACCATGTTCACCCCGTTCCTCAAGAAAGGCGTCGACTCGACCATCGATGATTACTGTGAGGCCATCGAGTACATCATGAATATCGTCGGTGAAGACGCCATCGGCATTGGTACCGACTTCACCCAGGGACACGGTCAGGAGTTCTTCGAGTGGCTGACCCACGACAAGGGCTACGCACGCCGCCTGACGGACTTTGGCAAGATCATCAATCCCGAAGGAATCCGCACCGTGGGAGAGTTCCCCAATCTCACCGAGGCGCTGCTCAAGCGCGGCATGAGCGAAAAACAGGTGCGCAAGATCATGGGCGAGAACTGGGTGCGCGTGCTCAAGGACGTCTGGGGCGCCTGACGCCGAGCAGATGACTGCCTCCGAAGCGAGGGGCGCCGGGAGCATGCCGTAGAGGAGGTCCGACGCCAGGGATGGCGTCGGTAGCGTCCAGGGATGGATTCATAGCGCCTCCTCGTAGGCATGTTCCCGGGGTAGCCCCGTCGATAACCTGACATAACAAAGATTCGAGGAATATAACCGTGACCAAACTGGCCCCCACACTGCCCATCGAAGTCGATAGCGAAACCGGCGTTTGGACGAGCGATGCCCTGCCGATGCTGTATGTGCCGCGTCACTTTTTCATCAACAACCACGTGGCCATCGAAGAGGCGCTGGGTGCCGAGAAGTACGCCGAGATTCTCTATCACGCTGGTTACAAGAGCGCCTGGCACTGGTGCGAAAAAGAGGCCGAATGCCATGGTATCGAGGGCGAGGCCGTCTTCGAGCACTACATGAATCGTCTCTCTCAGCGCGGTTGGGGGCTTTTCCTGACCGAGCAGATCGATCTCGACTCGGGTACCGCCCAGGTGCGTCTCGAGCATAGCGCGTTCGTTTACCAACTCGGCAAGACCGGTAAAAAAGAGGAGTACATGTTCACTGGCTGGTTTGCTGGTGCCATGGATCAAATCCTCGCCGCGCGGGGAAGCTCGCTGCGCACCGTGGCCGAGCAGACCCAAAGTGCTGCCGAAGAGGGCTGTGACGTTGGGCTCTTTACCGTCCAGCCGCTGAACGACGCCGCCCGATAGCCAGAGGTAGAGGAGAGACGCACATGGCATTCGACGCAATTTTTCAGCCGATCGAAATCGGCAAACTGACGATCCGTAACCGCGTGGTCAGCACCGCCCACGCCGAAGTGCACGCCACCGACGGCGGCATGACCACCGAGCGTTACGTCAAGTACTACGAGGAGAAGGCCAAAGGCGGCTGCGGTCTATGTATCTGCGGCGGCTCCTCGGTGGTCTCCATCGACAGTCCCCAGGGCTGGTGGAGCTCGGTGAACCTCTCCACCGACCGCATCATTCCGCACTTTCAGAACCTTGCCGATGCCGTGCACAAGCATGGCGGCAAGATCATGATCCAGATTACCCACATGGGCCGCCGCTCCCGCTGGGACGGTTTCGACTGGTCGACGCTGGTCTCACCCTCCGGTATCCGTGAGCCGGTGCACCGCTCTACTTGTAAAACCATCGAAGTCGAAGAGATCTGGCGCATCATCGGCGACTTCGCCCAGGCCGCGCGCCGAGCGAAAGAGGGCGGCCTCGACGGGGTCGAACTGTCGGCCGTGCACCAGCACCTGATCGACCAGTTCTGGAGTCCGAGAGTCAACAAGCGTACCGACGAGTGGGGCGGTAGCTTCGAAAACCGCATGCGCTTCGGTATGGAAGTGCTCAAGGCGGTACGCGCCGAAGTGGGTGACGACTTCTGCGTCGGCATGCGTATCTGCGGCGACGAGTTCCATCCCGACGGTCTTTCTCACGATGACATGAAGCAGATCGCCGCCTACTACGACGCCACCGGCCAAGTCGACTTCTTCGGCGTCATCGGTTCCGGCTGCGACACCCACAATACCCTGGCCAACGTCATTCCCAACATGTCCTACCCGCCGGAGCCTTTCCTCCACTTGGCGGCGGGCATCAAGGAAGTGGTCAGCGTGCCGGTGATCCATGCCCAGAACATCAAGGATCCCAACCAGGCGCAGCGTATCCTCGAAGGGGGCTATGTCGATCTGGTCGGCATGACGCGCGCCCACATCGCCGATCCCCACCTGATCGCCAAGATCAAAATGGGGCAGGTCGACCAGATCAAGCAGTGCGTCGGCGCCAACTACTGCATCGACCGCCAGTACCAAGGCCTGGACGTGCTGTGTATCCAGAACGCGGCGACCTCGCGGGAGTACATGGGACTGCCGCACATCATCGAGAAGAGCGAGGGCGCCAAGCGTAAGGTCGTCGTGATCGGTGGTGGCCCTGGCGGTATGGAAGCGGCGCGGGTGGCGGCGGAGCGCGGTCACGATGTCACGCTGTTCGAAGCGGCGGACGCCCTGGGTGGCCAGATCACCATTGCCGCCCAGGCGCCGCAGCGCGATCAGATTGCCGGTATCACCCGCTGGTATCAGCTCGAACTGGCGCGTCTCAAGGTCGATCTGCGCCTCGGTACCCGCGCCGACGAGGCAACGCTGCTCGATTTGCGCCCGGACATCGTCGTTTTGGCCACCGGCGGTCAGCCGTTCCTGAGCCAGCACCCCGAGTGGGGCTACTCGGACAATCCCGAGGAAAGCCTGGTGGTCAGTACCTGGGACATCCTTTCCGGTAAGGTCGAACCGGGCAAGAACGTGCTGATCTATGACGCCATCTGCGAATTCTCCGGCGTCTCGGCGGCCGACTATTTGGCCGACAAGGGCGCCAAGGTGGAGATCGTCACCGACGACATCAAGCCCGGCGCAGCGGTGGGCGGCACCACCTTCCCGACCTACTACCGCAGCCTCTACGAGAAGGAGGTGATCATGTCCTCCGACCTGATGCTGCATAAGGTCTACCGCGAGGGCGGCAGCCTGGTGGCGGTGCTCGAAAACGAGTACACCGGCGCCCTGGAAGAGCGCGTGGTGGATCAAGTGGTCGTCGAGAACGGCGTGCGCCCCGATGAGTCGCTCTACTACGCCCTCAAGGAGCAGTCTCGCAATAAAGGGCAGGTGGATCTTGAGGCGCTCTATGCGATTCAGCCTCAGCCCTGCCTGAGCGAAGAGGGGGATGGCTTCCTGCTGTTCCGCCTGGGCGACTGCACGGCACCGCGTAATACCCACGCGGCCATCTACGATGCCCTGCGAATCTGCAAGGATTTTTGACCCGAGCGAGAGCCGGGGCGCCGGTGGAAGACCGTAGCGAGGGTCTTTTGACAGGACCGTAAAACAGTTCCGTACGTTTACGGCATTTCCGCCATCCATGGCGGTCATATGTCGAAAGTAGCGCCCAGGGATGGGTTGACAGCGCCCTCGCCGAGGTCTGCCGCCGGAGCAGCCCCGCCGCGAAAGATGAGGTGAGTACCATGCTCGACACGCTCTTGCCGATACTGATTTTTAGCGCTTTGGCCCTGGCCGTCATCGGCGCCGTGCGCCGCGTGCGTCTCTGGCGCCAGGGACGCCCGGCGAAGGTCGATCTGCTCAAGGGTCTGATCGCAATGCCGCGCCGCTACTTGGTGGATCTGCACCATGTGGTGGGGCGTGACAAGATGATCTCCAACACCCACGTGGCCACCGCCGGTGGCTTCGTGGCCGCTGCCGTGCTAATGATCCTGGTGCACGGTCTTGGGGTCGCCAACCCCGTGCTGGGCGGATTACTGCTCCTGGCCAGCACCTCGATGTTCATCGGCAGCCTCTTCGTGGCGCGTCGGCGGCTCGATCCACCCACGCGGCTCTCCAAGGGGCCCTGGATGCGCCTGCCAAAAAGCCTCATGGCATTTTCGCTGGGCGTTTTCCTGATCACTCTGCCCACGGTGGCCCTACTGCCCGAAGGGCTGCTGGAAAGCAGTGGCGGCTGGCTGTTGGCGCTGGTGCTGGCGGGCGTCATCGCCTGGGGGCTGGGTGAGATGTTCTTCGGCATGACCTGGGGCGGGCCGATGAAGCACGCGTTTGCGGGAGCCTTGCACCTGGCTTTCCACCGCCGTGCCGAACGCTTCTCGACGCACAAGGGTGGCAACGGCCGCTCGACGGGCCTCAAAGCGCTGAATCTCGACGATGCCAAGGCGCCGCTGGGTGTGGAAAAGCCCGTCGACTTTACCTGGAATCAGCTGCTGGGCTTCGACGCCTGCGTCCAGTGCGGCCGCTGTGAAGCGGTATGTCCGGCGTTTGCCGCGGGCCAGCCGCTCAACCCCAAGAAATTGATTCAGGACATGGTGGTGGGCATGGCCGGGGGCAGCGACGCGGGCTATGTCGGTTCTCCCTACCCGGGAAAACCCGTGGGTGAACATGCGGGTGCGCCCCATTCGCCCATCGTGGCGCTGGAGGGCAAGGCGCTCGTCGATGCCGAGACCCTATGGTCCTGCACCACCTGTCGCGCCTGTGTCGAAGAGTGCCCGATGATGATCGAGCACGTCGATGCCATCGTCGATATGCGCCGCCACCTGACGCTGGAGCGGGGCAAGACGCCCAACAAAGGCGCCGAGGTGCTCGACAATCTGATTGCCACCGACAACCCCGGCGGTTTCGATCCAGGCTCGCGGCTGCACTGGGCGGCGGATCTCAACTTGCCGCTGATGGCCGATCTCAAGCAGGTCGACGTGCTGCTGTGGCTGGGGGATGGCGCCTTCGACATGCGCAATCAGCGTACCCTGCGTGCGCTGGTGAAAGTGCTGCGTGCCGCCGAGGTGGACTTCGCTGTACTGGGTGCTGAAGAGCGCGACAGCGGCGATGTAGCGCGTCGTCTGGGTGACGAGGCCACGTTCCAGTCACTCGCCAAGCGCAACATTGCCACGCTGTCCAAGTACCACTTCCTGCAGATCGTCACCTGCGACCCGCACAGCTTCCACGTGCTGGGCAACGAGTACGGTGAGCTGGGCGGCCACTATCATGTTCGCCACCACAGTACGTTCATTGCTGAGCTATATGAGGCCGGACGGTTGGCGTTCGCGCCCTGGAAGGGCGGCCGCGTCACTTATCACGACCCCTGCTACCTGGGGCGCTACAACGGTGAATACGACGCCCCGCGCAACGTGCTCAAGGCACTGGGTATCGAGCTCAAGGAGATGCAGCGCTCCGGCTTCCGCTCGCGCTGCTGCGGCGGCGGTGGCGGCGCGCCGATTACCGATATTTCCGGCAAGCAGCGTATTCCCGACATGCGCATGAACGACGTCAAAGAGAGCGGTGCCGAGCTGGTGGCGGTGGGCTGCCCGCAGTGTACCGCCATGTTGGAAGGCGTGGTGGATGCCACTGCCGAGGTGCGTGACATTGCCGAACTGGTGGCGGATGCGCTGGTCGAGCGCCCTACTGACCCTGCGCTCGAGGCGGCCCGTCGCTCTGCTACCACCACGCCCGCCGAGGAGGTGACCGTATGAGTGAGATCATTCGCCGCGACCCGCGTCGCGAATGGATTGCGCGCAACCGCTTGCACCCCGAGCACGCCAGCGTGGCGTCCGAAATGAATGGCTCTGCTGTCAGCGAGTGGCTGGGCCCCAACGGTGTGATGCGCAAGAACCCCCACGCCATCGGCTTCATCGGCCCCAATGGCGTGAAGCGTATCGACCGCAGCGGTCTCCAGCAGGGCGAGGCGTCCACGGCGGCCGCCGCGGCCAGCCGCGATAGCCGTCGCCCGGTGACCATCGAGCAACCGGCCTTCCTGGTTGCCGTGGTGCCCGATCTGACCGGCGGACGCCTATCCGGCCACGACAAAGATCTGTTGGGCCTGGCTCGGCGGTTGGCGGATGCCGACGCCGAGCGCCCTGGCGCGGTCGTGGCGGTGCTGTTTGGCGAGCACAAAGAGGAAGCGCTGGGTGAAGCCGGTATCGACCGGGTCGTGCATCTGGACGATGAGTACTACGCTGGGTTCGCGCCCGAAGCGCGCTTGGCGGCGCTAAACGCCGTCGAACGGGAGATGGCACCGCGCTTCTGGCTGCTGCCGGACTCGCCGCTGGGCGGTGCCGACCTGGGGCGGCGGCTGGCCGTGCGCCTGGGCGAGCGCGCCGCCACCGGCGTTTGGCAGGTCGAGACCGATCCAAACGCTTCGCTGGACTGGCGCTGTACCGCACGCGGTGCCGCCGACAGCCTGGACATTCAGCGTCCGCTACCCCGCGTCACGCTGGCACTGGCCGAATGCGCCGAGCCGGTGGACGAAACGCGCCACGCGGCGGAGCCGGTGAGCCTGGCGGCGTCGATTCCCACCACGCTGTCGCGGATCGAGGATCTGGGGCAGGTGGCCGTGGACCCGGCGGGCGTGGCGCTGGCCGAGGCGGAGTTCATTCTCTCCGGCGGCAACGGTGTCAAAGAGTGGGAGGCTTTCCACCACGCTGCCAAAGTGCTCGATGCTACCGAAGGGGCGTCCCGGGTGGCGGTGGACGATGGCTTCATGGCCCGCGACCGTCAGGTAGGCGCGACCGGCACCTGGGTCACGGCCCGCGTGTACATGGCCGTCGGCATCTCAGGCGCGATCCAGCACCTGCAGGGCATTCAGCGCTGCGACAAGGTGGTGGCGGTCAACGTCGATCCTGGGTGCGACATGATCAAGCGGGCCGATCTGGCCGTCATTGGTGATAGTACGCAGATTCTGGCCGCCCTGGTGGCCATGGTCGAACGGCAGCGAGGAGGAGAGCGCGATGCGGCCTGATTCAACGCAGCAGAAGCAGCCATCCCAGCAGGGGGTGAGCATCGCGGTGCTGGTCTCCATTGGTCGCCACCCGACCACCGGTCGTCCGCGGCGTGCCGAGCAGGATGCCCGCGGGCTGGAGCTGGCGCTGGCCATGCAGAGCGAGGAGCCGGGCGCGCGGCTAAGCGTCTTGCATGCCGGTCCGAAGGACGATGAGAGCGACGCCGCGCTGCGCGGTTACTTGGGGATGGGGCTCGATGCCATGACTCTATTGGAGCAGCCCGAAGGCAGCGACGCGATTCCAGCGTTGGCCGAGCACCTGACGGCGGCGTCCCCCCAGCTCGTGATTACCGGCACCCGCGCGGAGCGCGGGGAGGGCTCTGGGCTGTTGCCCTACGCGCTGGCAGAACGCCTGGGATGGCCGCTGATCAACGGCTTGGCGGCCGTCGAAAGCGTGGAGAACGGCGTGCTGACCCTGCTGCAGGCGCTGCCGCGCGGGCAGCGTCGTCGCCTCAAGGTGCGCCTGCCGGCCATCATCAGCGTGGACGAGGCGGCGCCGGTGGCGCGTCAAAGTGCCTTTGGTCCGGCGCGGCGCGGGGAACTGGCCGTCGAGCCGACCCAGCCCGAAGCCGATACGGCACTGGCCGAGTGGCACCTGACCCCCGCCCGTAAACGGCCCAAGCGTTTGAAGATCGTCAAGGCGGCGTCGGCCAGGGATCGCTTCAAGGCGGCGGCCGCCAAGTCCGAGGGCAAGGGCGGCCAAGTGCTCACCGACGTGACGCCTGAGCAGGGCGCCGAGGCGATCTACAAGCTGCTCAAGGAGGAGGAGGTGCTACGCTGACGTCTATTCCTCTAGCGTTACCTACCAAGCCCGCACTCCCGCGGGCTTTTCATTGCGTGCGCATGTGGGGGCGTTGGCTACTTGGCGCAAAAGGCGGGAGATATCCGTAGCCGCTGGCGTTCGAGGCGAAGGCCTATCCAGGCGTGCAGCACTAGCACCAGGATCACCACGCCGCCACCGATCAGCGTCGAGACGCTGGGCGCTTCGCCCAGTAACCACCACACCCACGCCGTGCCCAGGGCGGTTTCGACCAGATAGAATAGCGCCACTTCGGTGGAGGGCAGGTAGCGAGTGGCGCTGTTGATCAGTACCGTCGCCAAGGGCATTTGCACTAGCCCCATCAAGGCCAGTACGCCGTAGCGCTGGGCATCGAGGGCCAGCGGCGTGGCCATGGAGAGTGCCACCGCGGCGGATAGCAGCCCACCACCGGCGACCACCGTCATGGTATCGACGGCTGGAAAACGGCGCAGCAGCGTCAGGTTGCCACCGATGGCGGCGGAGGCTGCCAGGGCGTACAGGTTACCCAGCAGCATTCCGTGGGCGCCGTGGCCCATGAAGACCAGACTCATGCCCAGCATGCAGGCCACGATGGCCGCCAGCGTGTGCCGGGCGACCCTCTCTCCCAGGAACATCCGTGAGAACACGGCGGCGAACAGCGGCGCGGTGCTGAGAATCACCACCACGTTGGCAACGCTCGCGTTCATCACCGCCAGCACGAACAGGCTGGAGATCAGGCCCAGCAGCACGGTCGAAGCCAGTGACGCAACGGGGTGCCGTCTCAAGGCCGTCAGCCGCTGGCCGACAGTGCATATGAGCCCCAGTACGCAGAACATCAACAGGCCGCGCCAGAAGATGACGGTCCAGCCGTCGGTGGCGGCGAGCCGGATCAGCAGACCGTCGAAACTGAGAAATACCACACCGAGTACCACGATGAGCAGGCCGCGTTGATAGGTGCTGAGCTGCATGATCTCATCTCCTTGTGAGTCATGAAGTGAAGCGCCCGCCGAGTAGGCGGGCGATGGACGACCTCAGGCCGATGAGGCGAGCGGCCTCATGGAGGTCGTCACTGGCTGGGGTGGCCCGCTATCGCCGGGCTCTTTGCGTGGCGGTCGCGCACCACCCAGGCGCCCACGGCACCTGCGATCAGCAGCATGCTGCCGCAGCCGATCGCCAGCAGGTAAGCACCCGACACCGCACCGTTGGAAAGCGCGAAGCGTTCGGTGAACCCCGCCAGTATGACGGCGTACTGCTGCCACAGAAACACGCCGATGGCGACGCCCGAGAGCATGGTGCACAGGGCGATCCAGCGGGTGCCGGATACCCAGCCGCTCATCGCGCTGGCATCGAATTCGTGCAGGAAGGCCCGATACGCCGACTCGGCCTCGCTCACCTGGGTCACACGCGAGGCCAGTGCGATGGCCACCAGGGCCAAGAGCGTGCTGAGCAGCACCGGATGCAGGTAGACGGGCAGGCTAATCCATTCGGCCTGCACCATCAACGAGAGCGCGACATTACCGGCAAAGCCTACGACCAAGCCCCAGCTTGCGCCCGCCGCGGTGATGCGACGGCTCCAGATGCTCATCAGCGCCACCGGCCCCCAGGAGGAGGCAAACAGGGTCGCCGCGAACCACACCACCGACATGACGGCGGGGGGCTGAAACAGGGCCAGCAGCAGCGCGATCAACCCAGCCGCGAGCACTGCGATGCGGCTCTTGCGCATGGCCGTCCGCTCATCCGTCGAGGCGGGCAGAATGTCGTTGGAGAGGCTGAAGCCAATGATCGATAGAAAGGTCGAGCAGGAGGAGAGCCCTGCGGCGAATACTCCGGTCAGAATGACCACCCCCAGCCAGGTCGGCAGCACGTTGAGCGCCACCCAGACCATCGAACGCTCTGGATCGAGCGTCGCGTCGTAAAGGTTGATCGCGGCGCCGGTCATCATCATCAGCGCGTAGAACACGGCCAGCGCCACGGCGGTGAGCATGGCCGAGCGCATGACGACATGCTCGTTGCGGGCCATCAGATAGCGGCTGGACTGCCAGGGACTTGCCGCCAGCACTGCCGCCCATACGAGTCCCAGGGTGAGGCCCCAGACCAGCGCCTCGCCAGGAGAAGAGAAGCTGGCCTCCGGCCCGTCGACCACCCCATGCCAAAGCGCAATGCCCGGTTTGTCGGTCTGGATCAGCAGCCCCTCGACGACCCCGCTCCAGCCGCCTAGATCCTGGATGACATACAGCGACCCGCCCACGGCGGCCAGCGAGAAGATCACGAACATGATGGTATCGGTGAGCATCACCCCCGGCGAGCCGGAGTAGAGAATGAAACCGGTATAGGTCGCCCATACCAGCACCAGCCCCACCCAGTAGGGCATGCCAGTCAGTTCGGCGAACATGATGCCCGCGCCTTGCATCACGCCCAGCAGGTAAGCGCCAAGGCCGATGATCGTGGTGAGACCGGCGATGGCCTGTACCCGGCGCGAGGCAAATCGCTTGCCGAAGAACTCCGGCACGGTGCGCGCGCCGCTGCGGCGCAGGTAGCGGCCGAACACCAGCGCCCCCAGCAGGCAGCCCGAGGTGCTGACCGCCGCAAAGATCAGCATCACGAAGGGGTAACCTTGGTAAGCAAACCCCGTTTCGCCCAGAAAGGCGCTGGTGCTCAGGTAGCTGGCCACTAGGGTGCCGAGGATGAAGAAAGTAGGCGCATTGCGGCCAGCGACCAGATAGTCGTCCAGCCCCTTGACGCGACGTCCGGCCAGGTGGCCGATTACGAAATAGCCGACCAGGCTTAGCAGTATTGCGATGGTGTAGATCATGAGGGTCGCCATGAAGTCGTTGATGTTGTGTCGTTATAGTGCCGCGCGTGTTTTGGCGTCTCATAGCCAGTAGCGTCCTATAGTGCCGAAATCACGACACGCTGTCCGCAAAACGAACGGGGCGCCATCTGCATGGCGCCCCGTCGTTGGCGGTGACTTGACCCGATCAGACGGCGGCGTTAGGCACCGCTTGCGTCTGTTTCCACTCTTTGTGAAGTCCTTTGTAGAGGCTGAAGCACATCAGCAGCAGCACGATGGTGAAGGGGAGCCCGGTGGCGACTGCACCCGCCTGCAGTGCCGTGAGGGCAGTACTTCCTCCACCATAGAGCAGGGCGCCTGCAATGACACCCTCCAGCGTGGCCCAAAAGACACGCTGGCTCCTGGGCGCGTCGGTCTTGCCGCCTGCTGTGATGTTGTCGATGACCAATGAGCCGGAGTCCGATGAGGTGATGAAGAACACCAGCACCAGCACGATGGCCATCGTCGAAGTGATACTGGTCAGGGGCAACTGCTCCAGCATATGGAACATGGCAAGCGAAACGTCACTGATCCCGTTGGCCAGCTCGCCGACCCCGTTGGTCGCTTGCGAGAGCGCCGTGCCGCCAAAGGTGCTCATCCAGACCAGCGTGACCAGCGTGGGCACTAACAGTACCGCAATCAAAAACTCACGAACTGTACGTCCCTTGGAGACGCGAGCGATGAACATGCCGACGAACGGTGACCAGGAGATCCACCACGCCCAGTAGAAGATGGTCCAGCCGTGGTACCAGGTGTCATCCTCGCGGCCGATCCAGTTCGACAGCGGCAGAAGATAGCTGGCGTAGTCCACTGCGGTGGTGCCGATACCCGTCAGGATCATCAGGGTCGGGCCCGCGACGACCACGAACAGCAGTAGCGCCGCCGCAATGACCATGTTGATGTTGGAAAACAGCTTGACGCCGCCATCGATGCCCCGCCATACCGAGATCAGCGCGATGACCGTGACCACGACGATGATCGCCAGCTGGGTGCCAATGGTATTGGGCACGTCGAACAGGTAAGCGAGGCCGCCTGCCGCCTGGGTCGCGCCAAACCCGAGCGAGGTCGCCAATCCGAAGATGGTGGCCAGTACGGCGAGAATGTCGATGACATGGCCAGCCCAGCCGCGGGTACGCTCGCCCAGAATGGGGTAAAAGGCGGAGCGCAGCGTCAGCGGCAGTCCTTTGTTATAGGCAAAAAACGCCAGCGAAAGCGCGACGACGGCATAGATGGCCCACGGATGTAGTCCCCAGTGGAACATGGTCGCGCCCATGGCGGCGCTGGCGCCCTCCGGCGTGCCCGCGGGCGCGTTAAGGGGGGTGCCGTACCAGTCGGTGTAATAGGCCACCGGTTCGGCGACGCTCCAGAACATCAGGCCGATCCCCATACCCGCTGCGAACAACATGGCAAACCAGGAGGTGCGTGAGTACTCCGGTTTGGCATCTTTGCCGCCCAAGCGAATTCGGCCGAGGGGTAAGCAGATCAGTATCAGGCAGAAGACTACGAAAACGTTACCCGCCACCATGAAGAGCCAGTCGAAATGCTCGATCGACCAGTTCTTGGCGAGACCCAATTGTGCGTTCGCGGCGTCTGGATAGACCAGCGCATAGATAATGAAGAGCAGGATGGCGAGAGCGGAGAGTGGGAAGACGGGGTTATGGAAGTCCAACCCCAGTATCTGTGTGTTGTCCTGTCCAGGCGACAGAACGGGATCATCGTCGTTGTTCATCGCGTTTCCTTTTAGGTTGTTTTAGTACGTCAGGCAGGATGGGCACCGCCGACGTCAGAAATTGTTAAGCGTGTTCGCAGCGGGAAGTATCTCGAGAGCGACCTCTACCTATTCATCCTGACGGGCATGTCTCGAATAGACATGTGGATGCCTTTTTGGAGCAAGTCTCGGGGTGGCGAAGGGATAGTGTGAAAAAGCGCCATTCACGCTATGCACAACAACAAGCAGCGACAGGAGTCATCCATGAGTGCAGCCAATCGCGGAGTCGTCTATAAGGGCCCAGGTGAAGTCGCCGTCGAATCTATTGCATATCCTGAGCTTGCGCTGGGGAATCGCAAATGTGAGCACGGTGTCATTCTTAAAGTCGTGACTACCAACATCTGTGGCAGTGACCAGCACATGGTTAGGGGGCGCACGACGGCGCCTGCGGGCCTGGTGTTGGGACACGAAATCACCGGGCTGGTGATCGAGACCGGTCGCGACGTCGAGTTCATCAAGCCGGGCGATTTGGTGTCGGTGCCGTTCAATATCGCTTGCGGTCGCTGTCGTAACTGTAAATCCGGCAAGACCGGCATCTGCCTCAACGTCAATCCGTCGCGTCCAGGCGCTGCCTATGGGTACGTGGACATGGGCGGTTGGGTAGGCGGCCAGACGGAGTACGTCATGGTGCCCTATGCCGACTTCAACCTGCTGAAGTTCCCGGATGCCGATCAGGCCATGGAGAAGATCAAGGATCTGACCCTGCTCTCCGATATCTTCCCTACCGGTTTTCACGGCTGCGTAACGGCCGGCGTCGGACCGGGCAGTACCGTCTATATCGCTGGCGCGGGCCCGGTGGGGCTGGCCGCTGCGGTGTCCGCTCAACTGTTGGGCGCAGCCTGCGTGATCGTCGGCGATATGATCGAAGAGCGTCTGGCCCAGGCCCGCAGCTTTGGCTGTGAAACCCTCGACTTGACCCAAGACGGTGATATGGCCGACAAGATCGAGGCGATTCTCGGCGAGCGAGAGGTCGATGCCTTCGTCGACTGCGTGGGGTTCGAAGCCCACGCCTGCGGCTGTAACCATGGCAAAGAGGCGCCCGCCACGGTTCTCAACTCGGCCATGTCGCTGACCCGTGCGGGCGGGCAGATCGGTATTCCCGGTCTGTACGTGACCGAAGATCCAGGCGCGGCTGACGAGGCGGCCAAGCAGGGCGCGTTGAGCATGCGCTTTGGCCTCGGCTGGGCCAAGTCCCACAGCTTCCATACGGGGCAGTGCCCGGTGATGCAGTATCACCGTCCGCTGATGCAGGCGATCCTTTTCGGTAAGGTCAAGATCGCCGATGCGGTCAACGTACAGATGATCGATCTGGATCAGGCGCCCCAGGGCTATGCCGATTTCGATGGCGGTGCGGCCAAGAAATTCGTCATCGATCCCCACGGCAGCGTGGCTTGATCGCAGCAACGCCATAGCATCGGCTAAGGCAACGATCACGAACGGCACTCCACGGAGTGCCGTTTTTGTCGTGGATGGTGTGAGCCCGGCACTCTTTCCTTAGCGCGTATCGAGGCCGTTGAGAGAGTTGTTGAGAGAGTTGTTGAGTGCCCATCAAAAAGCTGGCCCGCGTTTGCGGGCCAGCTGCTGGGTGCCGTGTGGCTCACGCCTATTGATCAACCCTGGGCGAGCTTGAGCGACGGCTGGTCGTTTTCGAGATTCTCTAGCATGCGCGCGGCATACCAGTTGACGAAGTCGATCACGCCGAATTCGTAGGTTTCCGAGTACGGGCCGGGCTGGTAGGCCTTGGAATTGATACCACGCTGGTTCTCTTCCGCCAGCTGGCGATCCTGGTCGTTGGTGGCATCCCATACTTGGCGCAGCCGCTCGGGATCGTAGTCGACCCCCTCTACCGCATCTTTGTGCACCAGCCACTTGGTGGTCACCATGGTTTGCTGAGGGCCAATGGGCAGCACGCGGAACACCACCGCGTGATCGCCCATGAAGTGGTTCCAGGAGTTCGGGAGATGCAGAATGCGCAGCGAGCCCATGTCGGGGCTTTGTAGGCGTCCCATCAGCTTCTGGCTACCCGGTTTGCCATCCATGGTCATGGAGACGATACCGTCCAGCAGCGGTGTGCGGGTGAGGCGATTGCGCTTGCCATGCCGCTTTAGCTGATAAGGAACGCGCTCGGCATCCCAGTCCGCCTGCTTTTTGGCCACCAGCGCCTTGTAGGCGGGGGTGGCGCGGGGGTCGTCGGTATCGTCGAACTCCTGCAGCGAGTTGAGTAGCTCAGGGTGCGACCCGTTGCAGTGGTAGCATTCACGGTTGTTTTCGATCACCAGCTTCCAGTTGGCCTGCTCGACGATGGTGGACTCGACGGCCACCTTGACGTTATCCATCTGGTAGGGTTCGAGGTAGTGATCCAGGGTGGCGAGGAACTCATCGAACGCGGGCGGTTGTTCGCTCAAGTTGATGAAGATGAAACCGCCCGCCGTCTCTGCGTGGACCGGCTTGAGGCCGAACTGTTTGAGATCGAACTGGCTGCCCATTTCGCTGCCTGCGAACAGCAGGCGGCCGTCGAGCTCGTACGTCCACTGGTGGTAGGGGCAGACCAGCTTGGCGACCTTGCCTTTTTCTTTCAAACACAGACGCGAGCCGCGATGGCGGCAGACGTTGTGAAAGGCGTGAATGGTGCCGCCGTCGCCACGGACGATGACGATTGGGTTATCGCCGATGTCCAGGGTCATGAAGTTGCCCTTGGCGGGAATTTCGCAGGTCATGCCCGCAAACAGCCACTCTTTCTCGAACACTTCTTGCATGTCGAGCGCAAACAGCCGGGCATCGTTGTAAAACGGCTGCGGGAGCGAATAGGTCGTTTCGCGGGTTCGCAGCATTTGGGCCGTTGCCTCGCGCGCCGCTGCCAGCGGGTCTTCCATCATGTTCAACACACTTTTTTGCATACCAGTATCCTCGTGAACCACCGCTTTCCTGTTGAGGGCTGCGAGTCGGCCGTTAGTCAAGATCGTTTGTCTTGTTGTTGTGCTGCGTAACCTGGCGTTTTGTTCGACTGTGGTGCGATGTCTGTGGCTGATTGTGTTGCAGACGACCGTGGGCGAGTTATCCAGCCGCGACATACGGTGACGCAGTGGCGACTAAAAAAGTGATTTCTAAACGAGAGAGAGTGGCGCGAGGTAAGTGCGCGTCGCTGTCAGGTAAGTCTGCTGGGTTGGGCATCCCCAGAATGCTCGTCAACGGTACTGGTCGTGCAGCGACACGATCCGGTGATGCACAGCGATGAAGGCCGGTCAGGCAGAGGCGATAATGACAACCAATTTTTTCAATCCGGTCACGACCCAAACCTGGACCAACGGCCGTCACCAGGTGCGCTGCGTCAAGGTGATACAGGAAACGCAGGATGTGCGTACGTTCTGTTTCATGGCCGAGCAGCCGGTGATGTTCTTCTTCAAGCCCGGTCAGTTCGTCACGCTTGAGCTAGAGATCGACGGCCAGCCCGTCATGCGCTCGTATACGATCTCCAGCTCGCCCTCCATTCCCTATAGTTTTTCCATCACCGTCAAGCAGGTGCCGGGTGGCAAGGTCTCCAACTGGCTGCACGCCAACCTGAGGGTGGGTGATGAGTTGGTGGTGCACGGGCCGGTCGGTAACTTCAACTCCATCGATTTTCCCGCCGAGAAAGTCCTGTTCCTCTCCGGCGGTGTGGGTATCACCCCGCTAATGTCCATGACCCGCTGGCTGTTCGATACCAACGCCAGCGTCGACGTCGAGTTCGTACACAGCGCCCGCGCGCCTCGCGATGTCATCTACCATCGCGAGCTGGTGCACATGTTCTCGCGCATTCCTGAATTCAAGCTGCACATCATTTGTGAGAACAAAGACGATATCGGTGAAGCCTGGGCCGGTTACCGTGGCTACCTGACCAAGCCGCTGTTCGAACTCATCGTGCCGGACTTCATGGAGCGAGAGATTTTCTGCTGTGGCCCGACGCCCTACATGAATGCCATCAAGAATATTCTTCGTGCCAACGGCTTCGACATGAACCACTACCACGAAGAGTCGTTCGGTGCCACGCCGGTGGAGGTGCGCGAAGAGGTGCTCGAGCTTGCCGAGCAGGCCGAGGTCGCGGCCGAGCAGATCGACACCAGCGAGCTACACAGTATCGAGTTCGCCAGCTCCGGGAAAAGCGTTCGTATCCAACCCAGTGAGACGGTTCATGAAGCGGCCGCGAAGCTCGGTCTGCACATACCCAAGGCGTGCGGTATGGGTATTTGCGGCACCTGTCGGGTGGCGCTCAAGTCCGGTGACGTCGAGATGGAGCATAACGGCGGCATCACCGAGGAGGATGTCGAAGAGGGTTATATCTTGTCGTGCTGCAGTCGCCCGAAAGGCAACTTGGTGGTCGATTTCTAGCCATCGCGCGACGCTTTGATGTGCTTCTAACGCCCTGAACGGCTACTGACCGTTCGGGGCGTTTTGCTTGTTTTACGAGCCTGGCGATGGCGGGGAGTGGCCGGTAATTGGCGTGTTGGCGACGTTCGAGGTGGGGATGCCCACTGCGTAAAAGGCGCTGGACAAGACGATGTGTAGGGGCCGATGCAGCTCGTCTGGCTAAATGCCGAGCATGTCGCAAATGCATCCCCTGGTGACGTCGGTAAGCATCTTGGCGGTACCAACCAGCGATAGTATCGCCGTAACAACACGTGATAGCGCTCTAGCCCATGGTGGCCAAAGGCTCATCAGTATTGAACGCACTGCATGATAGTGAATAACAAGTGACGAATGAGGAGGCGATGATGCTTCAGAATAATTTTTCCCCCCGTGCCCGATTAGCCCAGTACGATACGCTGCTCGCCGAAGCCATGACCGAAGAAACGGCACGCCAGGAAGCGCATATCGAATTGATCGCCTCCGAAAACTACACCAGCAAGGTCGTCATGGAGGCCCAGGGGTCTCAGCTCACCAATAAGTACGCGGAGGGGTATCCGGGCCGCCGCTACTACGGTGGCTGCGAATACGTCGACAAAGTCGAAGCGCTCGCCATCGAGCGTGCCTGTGATCTGTTCAGCGCCAACTACGCCAACGTTCAGCCGCACTCCGGCGCCCAGGCCAACGCCGCGGTCTTCATGGCCCTGGTCTCTCCGGGTGATACCGTGCTGGGCATGAGCCTGGCCCACGGCGGCCACCTGACCCACGGTGCCGCGCCCAACTTCTCCGGCAAGCACTACAACGCCGTGCAGTATGGTCTCAAACCGGAGACCGGCGAGATCGATTACGAAGAGATGGAGCGTTTGGCCCGCGAGCACCGCCCCAAGATGATCATCGCAGGCTTCTCGGCCTACTCCCGCGTGGTGGACTGGCGGCGTTTTCGCGCCATCGCCGACGAAGTGGGCGCTTACCTGATGGTCGATATGGCCCACGTGGCGGGTCTGGTCGCGGCGGGTTTGTATCCCAGTCCCGTGCCCTACGCTCACGTCGTGACCACGACGACCCACAAGACGCTGCGCGGCCCCCGCGGCGGGCTGATTCTCTCGGCAGACGGTGACGAGTCACTCTACAAGAAGCTCAATGGCGCCGTCTTTCCCGGCCAGCAAGGCGGCCCACTCATGCACGTGATCGCGGCCAAGGCCGTGGCCTTCAAAGAGGCGATGAATCAGGACTTCGTGCGCTACCAGCAGAAGGTGATCGATAACGCCAAAGCGATGGCGGCCGTATTCGTCGAGCGCGGCTACGACGTGGTGTCTGGCGGCACCGACGACCATCTCTTCCTCGTGTCGCTGATTCGCCAGGGCATCACCGGTAAAGACGCGGATGCGGCCTTGGGTCGTGCGCACATTACGGTCAATAAAAACACCGTTCCCAACGATCCGCAAAGCCCCTTCGTGACCTCTGGCTTGCGTATTGGCACGCCCGCAGTCACTACGCGCGGATTCGATGCCGACGAGTGTGCCGAACTTGCGGAATGGATTTGCGACATTCTCGATGAGCTGGCCGCCGGCGTGGATACCACTCATATCGAAAGCCGGGTGCGTGCCAACGTGGCCGAGGTGTGTGCTCGTCACCCGGTGTATGGCGCTGCCGTTACTGAATCCGTCGAATCCATTGCTTGAATCGGCTTGCCGGCAGGGCCCGGCGCGGCTGAACTAAGGAGACCACTATGCAACGCTATTCCGGCTTCGGCCTGGTCAAGCACGCGCTGAGCCACCATGAGAACTGGGAGCGCCAATGGCGCAATCCCACGCCCAAGAAACAGTACGATGTGATTATCGTCGGTGGCGGCGGCCATGGTTTGGCCACGGCTTACTACTTAGCCAAAGAGTTCGGCGTCAAGAACGTCGCGGTGATCGAAAAAGGCTGGTTGGGCGGTGGCAATACCGCGCGTAATACCACCATCGTGCGTTCCAACTACTTGTGGGACGAGGCGGCGGCGCTTTACGAACACGCCATGAAACTGTGGGAAGGGCTCTCCCAGGATCTCAACTACAACGTCATGTTCTCGCAGCGGGGCGTGCTCAACCTGGGGCACACGCTGCAGGACATGCGCGATATCCAGCGCCGGGTGAATGCCAACCGCCTCAACGGTATCGACGGTGAAGTATTGGATGCCAAGGGCGTGCAAGCGCTGGTGCCCATCATGGACTGCTCCAAGAACGCCCGCTATCCGGTCATGGGTGCCTCCTGGCAGCCGCGTGCCGGTGTGGCTCGCCACGATGCCGTGGCCTGGGGCTACGCCCGGGGTGCCGATGCTCACGGCGTGGACATCCTTCAGCAGACCGAAGTCACCGGCTTCAAGATCCGTGACGGCAAGATCTACGGCGTGCACACCAATCGTGGTGACATCGAGGCCAAGACCGTGGGCTGCGTGGCCGCCGGTAACTCCAGCGTGTTGGCCAAGATGGCGGGCTTCAACTTGCCGCTGGAGTCCCATCCGCTGCAGGCGTTGGTCTCCGAGCCGATCAAGCCGATTCTCGACACCGTCGTGATGTCCAACCACGTCCACGGCTATGTCAGCCAATCCGACAAGGGGGATTTGGTGATCGGTGCGGGTATCGACGGCTACAACGGCTACGGCCAGCGCGGCAGCTACCCGACCGTGGAGCATACGCTCCAAGCGATCGTCGAGATGTTCCCGATCTTCTCTCGGGTGCGCATGAACCGTCAGTGGGGCGGTATCGTGGATACCTGTCCGGACGCCTGCCCGATCATTTCCAAGACGCCGGTCAAAGGCCTCTACTTCAACTGCGGTTGGGGCACCGGCGGCTTCAAAGCGACCACGGGGTCGGGGCACGTTTTCGCTGCCAGCCTCGCCAAAGGGGAGATGCATCCGATTGCCGAGCCGTTCTCCATGTTCCGCTTCCACAGCGGTGCACTGATCGACGAACACGGCGCTGCCGGTGTGGCCCACTAGGGTTTGTAAGCGAGGAGAATTCGCATGTTCTATATCTATTGCCCTTACTGCGGCGAACACCGTGAAGAAGAGGAGTTTCACCCCAAGGGTCAGGCGCACATCGAGCGTCCCAAACAGCCCGAGGAGTGCAGCGACGAAGAGTGGGGAGACTATCTGTTCTTCCGCGACAATCCGCGCGGCGTGCACCACGAAATGTGGGTGCATGCAGTGGGGTGCCGTAAGTTCTTCAACGTCACGCGTCACACGGTGAGCTACGAAATTCTCGAGACCTACAAGATGGGTGAGCAGCCGTCGATCACGGCCGAGAGCCAGACAGCGCCTCGCGAAGCGGTCGCGGAGAGTCGTCCAGAAGGAGTGCGGGCATGAGCCAGTCCAAGCAACAAGCCTACCGCCTTGACACTGGCGGCCGTATCGATCGCTCACGCACGCTGAGCTTCACCTTCAATGGCCAGCGTTATCAAGGCCAGGCAGGAGATACCCTGGCGTCAGCCCTGTTGGCCAACGGTGTCGATATCGTCAATCGCAGCTTCAAATACTCACGGCCCCGCGGCATCGTGGCGGCGGGAGCCGAAGAGCCCAATGCCATCGTGCAGCTAGGCAGCAGCGAAGCGGCCCAGGTGCCTAACGTGCGTGCGACCCAGCAGGCGCTGTTCGACGGCTTGACCGCCCGCAGCACCAACGGCTGGCCGAACGTGCAGCGCGACATGATGGGGCTGGTGGGCAAGATCGGCGGTCAGTTCATGCCGCCCGGCTTCTACTACAAGACTTTCATGGCCCCGGCGTCGATGTGGATGACGTATGAAAAGTACATCCGCAAGGCGGCGGGACTGGGCCGCAGCCCCCTGGAGAACGATCCGGACAGCTACGACCACCTCCACCAGCACTGCGACGTGCTGGTGGTGGGCGCCGGTGCGGCAGGCCTGTCGGCCGCCCTGGCAGCGGCACGCAGCGGTGCGCGAGTGATCGTCGCCGACGAGCAAGAGGAAATGGGCGGATCGCTGCTGGATACCCGTGAGATGCTGGCAGGCAACCCCGCCGATCAGTGGGTCGCCCAGGTACTCGACGAACTGGCGGGCTGTGACAACGTCACGCTGCTCCCGCGCACCACGGCGAACGGCTACCACGACCATAACTTCGTCACGCTGCACGAGCGGCGTACCGAGCATCTGGGGGAGACCGCGCCGGTGGTCCACGGCCATCGCCCGGTGCGCTCGCGCATGCATCGCGTACGCGCCGGTCAGGTCATCTTGGCCACGGGCGCCCATGAGCGGCCGCTGGTCTATGCCGGTAACGACATTCCCGGCAACCTGCTGGCCGGGGCCGTGTCCACCTATATCCGTCGCTATGGCGTGGTGCCCGGTCGCCGTTTGGTGCTCTCCACCAGCAATGACTACGGCTATCGCGCGGCTCTCGATTGGAAAGAGGCGGGCCATGACGTGGTAGCGATCGTCGATGCCCGTGAAGCACCGAAGGGCGATTGGATCGACGCTGCTCGCGCCCAGGGTATCAAGATCGTCACCGGCAGTGCCGTGATCGAGGCCAAAGGCAGCAACCGGGTCACCGCGGCGCGCGTCGCCCCTATCGATATCGACGCGTTCAAGGTGAACGGCGCGGTGCAAGAGCTAGCTTGCGATACCATCGCCAGCTCCGGCGGGTACAGCCCCGTGATTCACTTGGCGTCTCATACGGGCGCGCGGCCGACCTGGCGTGACGAGATCATCGGTTTCGTGCCGGGGCTCGTGAAAGGCGTCCAGGCCTGCGGCGGTGCCAACGGCACCTATGCCTTGGGTGACGTGCTCGCGGCGGGCATCGAAGCGGGCATCAAGGCAGCGGCGGCCATGGGTAAAACCACCCAGGTCGTCAATGCGCCCAGCGTCGAGCCGTTGCAGCAGGGCCAGGCGGTGGCGCTGTTCCAAGTGCCCCACGAGAAAGCGACGACGCGTGCGCCGAAGCAGTTCGTCGATCTGCAGAACGACGTGACGGCGGCCGGTATCGAGCTGGCGACCCGCGAGGGCTTCGAGTCCATCGAGCATGTCAAGCGCTACACCGCCATGGGCTTCGGTACCGACCAGGGCAAGCTGGGTAACATCAACGGCATGGCGATTGCGGCCCGCTGCCTGAGACGCTCGATTCCTGAGGTCGGCACCACGGTCTTCCGTCCCAACTATACCCCGGTGACGTTTGGCGCCATCGTCGGTCGACACTGCCGCGAACTCTTCGATCCTGAGCGCTACACGGCGCTGCATCAGTGGCACGTCGAGCGCGGCGCCGAATTCGAGGACGTCGGCCAGTGGAAGCGGCCGTGGTACTACCCGCAGAAGGTCAATGGCAAAACCGAAACGATGCATGAGGCCGTGGCGCGTGAGTGCCTGGCGGTGCGCGAAAAGGTCGGCATCCTCGACGCCTCGACGCTGGGCAAGATCGACATTCAAGGCCCCGACGCCCGTGAGTTTCTGGCGCGGGTCTATACCAACAAATGGGAAAAACTGGCGGTGGGCAAGTGCCGCTACGGCTTGATGTGTAAAGACGACGGGATGGTGACCGACGACGGCGTCACGAGCTGTCTGGCCGAGAACCATTTCCTGATGACCACCACGACCGGCGGCGCGGCGGCCATTCTCGAGTGGCTGGAGCTGTGGCATCAAACCGAGTGGCCGGAGCTGGACGTCTACTTCACCTCGGTGACCGACCACTGGGCCACGATGACCGTCACCGGTCCCGAGGCGCGCAAGCTGCTCTCCGAGATCACCGACATCGATCTCGATCGGGACGGCTTCAAGTTCATGGAGTGGCGCTCTGGCAAGGTGGCCGACGTACCGGCGCGGGTATTCCGCATCTCCTTCACCGGCGAGCTGACCTTCGAGATCAACGTCCAGGCCAACTACGCCATGCACGTATGGCAAACGCTGTTCAAACATGGTGAAAAGTATGGCCTGACGCCCTACGGCACCGAAACCATGCACGTGCTGCGCGCTGAAAAGGGCTTCATCATCGTGGGGCAGGAGACCGATGGCTCGGTGACGCCAGAAGATCTGGGCATGCACTGGTGCGTCGGCTACGACAAGCCGTTTTCCTGGATTGGCAAGCGGGCGCTGACGCGTAGCGACACCAAGCGTGAGAATCGTAAGCAGCTGGTGGGGCTCAGGCCGAAGGATCCCAAGGTCGTCCTCGAAGAGGGGGCGCAGATCGTGTTCGACCCGAACCACGCGATTCCCATGCCCATGGCAGGGCACGTGACCTCCAGCTACTACAGCCCGACGCTGGGTGCAGGGTTTGCCCTTGCCGTGGTCAAAGGCGGCCTCAAGAAGATGGGAGAGACGGTCTACCTCCCCATGGCCGATGGCCAAACCCATGAAGCCGAAATCGTCAGCTCCGTTTTCTACGACCCGAAGGGAGAGCGCCAGAATGTCTAATGCGGCCACTTTTGACACCCGTACCGATACCGCTGTTCCAGTGGAGTCACCGCTCGCCTACAGCTACCGGCGCAGCGGCGCCCCACGGGGCAGCAGTTATCGGCTGAAAATACGCGAACGTGCAATGCTCGGCCATCTGGTGCTGCGGGGAGGTGCCATCGTGCTCGACGAAGCGGTGCGCGACGTGCTAGGCATTGGCTTGCCGGGGCGCCCGCAGGCGCTAGTGCACGATGCCAGCGGCGAGCGCTCCATTCAGTGGCTCTCCCCGGACGAGTGGCTGGTGATCGTGCCCGGTGGCGAGGAGTATCCGCTGGAAACCAAGCTGCGCGAGCGTCTGGCTGATGCGCACTTCGCCATCAGCGACGTCAGCGGCGGGCAGACCCTGCTCGAACTCACCGGCGAGGCGGCCCGAGAGCTGTTGATGAAAACGGTGGTCTACGACGTCCATCCCAGCCATTTTCCTGTCGGCAAGGGGGTGACGACCGTCTTCGCCAAGGCGACCGTCAATCTACGTCGCCCCAGTGAAGAGTGCTGGGAGCTCGTGATACGCCGTAGCTTCGCCGACTACTCTTATCGCTGGTTGCTGGATGCAGCCGCCGAGTATGGCGTTCACGTAGAACAATGAGCGGACCCGCCGGAACGGCGTTCCGGCGGTGATCGTCTGCCCTCATCGAGAGACACATTATGAGCCGAATGAGCGATACCTGGATTCTTGCCGCCCAGTGCCCGAGCCGTTTGGGAACGGTCGACGTCGTGACGCGCTTTTTGAAAGAGCAGCAGTGCTACATCACCGAGTTGAACTCGTTCGATGATCGGTTGGGTGGACGCTTCTTCATTCGCGCCGAGTTTCGTCCGGAGTGCGATACGTTCGACGAAGCGCGCTTCGACGCTGATTTTCTGGCCAGGGCGCGGGAGTTCGACATGCAGTTCGAACTGACCGCGCCGGGCAAGCGCACCGGGGCCGTGATCATGGTCTCCAAGGCCGATCACTGCCTGAACGACCTGCTCTATCGCTATCGCACGGGGCAGCTGGCGCTGGACATCAAAGCCGTGGTCTCCAACCATCCGGACCTGGAGCCACTGGCGGCGTGGCACGGTTTGCCTTACTACTATCTGCCGATCACCCCCGAAACGAAGCTGCAGCAGGAAGCCCAGGTACGCGACATCATCGCCGAGACCGACGCCGAGCTGGTGGTGCTGGCCCGCTACATGCAAGTGCTGTCTCCTTCCATGTGCGAGTTGCTGGCGGGACGCGCTATCAATATCCATCACTCGCTGCTGCCCGGCTTCAAAGGGGCCAAACCCTACCACCAGGCCTATGAAAAAGGGGTCAAGCTGGTGGGTGCCACGGCGCACTATATCAACAACGACCTCGACGAGGGCCCGATCATCGCCCAAGGGGTCGAGTCGGTCGATCATACGCACTATCCCGAAGACCTGGTGGCCAAGGGGCGTGATATCGAGTGTTTGACCCTGGCAAGGGCGATTAGCTACCACTTGGAGCGCCGCGTGTTTTTCTACTCGGGTCGCACGGTGGTGTTCGGTAACTGATACGTTGACGGGCGCTCGTCGAGCGCCCGTCATGGCTTGCCCATGACACCTTGCCCAACCAAGACATCGAACGGCGCACACGCCGTTCGACACCGACCGTCGTTTTAACCATCGTTCGTTCACTCATTCTAGGTATCAGGCACGGCCTGATGTCCTCCCGTGCATAGGTAAAGAGGTGCTCCAATGCCTATCAGTGTTTTCGACCTCTTTAAGATTGGAGTCGGTCCCTCCAGTTCGCATACCGTCGGGCCCATGCTGGCCGCCTATACGTACGTGACCCAGCTAAGAGATCGACAGCTGCTCAACGACGTCGGGCATCTGGACGTACATCTCTACGGATCGCTCTCAGCCACGGGGGTCGGGCACGCGACCGATCACGCCATCATCATGGGGTTGCTGGGTGAGAGGCCCGACACGATCGATCCTGCAGTGATCGAGCCGTCGATCGAGCGCTTGAAAGCATCTCGGTCGTTGAGTCTCGGTCGTCAGAAAGAGGTGCCCTTCGACTGGGACGCGGACATTCATTTCCACGAAGAGAGCCTGCCACATCACCCCAATGCCATGCGGCTGGCCGCGTACACGTCGGAAGGCGCGGTGCTCTACGACAATACCTACTACTCGGTGGGGGGCGGCTTCGTCGTGGAGCAGTCCCAGGTAGACAAGCCGCTGGACGACCTCGATGGCGTCGTGCTGCCCTATAACTTCGATACCGCCGATGAGCTCTTGTCGCTCTGCAAGCATCACGGGCTGCGGGTCAGCCAGCTGATGCTGGAGAACGAGAAGGTGTGGCGCAGCGAAGATGAGATCAGAAACGAGCTATGGCGTATCTGGCAAGTGATGTGTGAGTGCATCGACAACGGGCTGACCCACGAAGGCATTCTACCGGGCGGCCTAAAAGTGAAGCGTAGGGCAAAGCTGCTCTATCAGCGTCTGCAAACCGCAGAGCAGAACGACTGCCTGATTGCCTCGACCTTCTCGGCCATGGAGTGGGTGAACATCTTCGCTCTGGCGGTCAACGAGGAGAACGCGGCGGGGGGGCGCAGGGCCCCGGCCCCTACCAACGGCGCGGGGGGTATCCCCCCCGCCGTTCTCCACTACTACATGAAGTTCCAGCCCAACGCCTGTGAAAAGCAGGTGGTGGACTTTCTGCTGGCCGCGGGCGCCATCGGCATTCTCTGCAAGAAGAATGCGTCGATCTCTGGGGCTGAAGTGGGCTGCCAGGGTGAGGTGGGCTCCGCCTGTGCCATGGCGGCCGCTGGCCTGGCCGACGTGATGGGGGCAACGCCCGAGCAGGTCGAACACGCCGCCGAAATTGGCTTGGAGCACAACTTGGGGCTGACCTGCGATCCCGTCGGCGGGCTGGTGCAAGTCCCCTGTATCGAGCGCAATGCGATTGCCACGGTCAAGGCCATCAATGCCGCGCAGATGGCGCTGCGGGGCGATGGCACGCACTTCATCTCGCTGGATAAAGTGATCCGCACCATGCGTGATACGGGTAAAGACATGCTCGATAAATATAAGGAAACCTCCAAAGGCGGGCTGGCCGTCAATGCCATCGAATGCTGATACCGCAAAAGGCTAGAGAAAGGGTCGGAGAAAGGGCTGGGGAAAGAGCGTTAAAGGCGTCTTGCACAGGCATCGTGGGCATTCGCGACAAAATCCACTAGGATAGGCGCTTTTTTCCGACAGGGTAGATGGTCATGGCGTCTTCGGGACAACCTCGCATTCAGTGGCTGGGCCGCTGGGGCTTCATGCTGGCGGCCACCGGCTCGGCGGTGGGGCTGGGCAATATTTGGAAATTCCCCTACATCACCGGCGAGTACGGTGGCGGGGCCTTCGTGTTGGTCTACTTGGCGTGTATTTTGGCGGTGGGCGTGCCGGTCATGATGACGGAAATCGCCTTCGGCCGCCGGGGGCGCGGGAGCCCCATCGACGCCATACGTCGCGTGGTCACCGAATCTGGAGGGTCGTCGGCCTGGTCGCTGCTGGGTTGGATGGCCATGCTCTGCGGCTTCATGATTCTGTCGTTCTACGTCGTGGTGGCGGGCTGGTCGTTCTCTTACCTATGGAAGATGCTCTCCGGCGGCTTGGCGGGGTCCAGCGTGGACGACATGGCGGCCGTGTTCGGCGCCAACAACGCGAACCCCTTTGCGCTCGGCGGCTGGAGCACCCTGGTCACGCTGCTGACCATGTTCATCGTCGGTAAAGGCGTTCAAGAGGGTATCGAGAAAAACGTCAGCTGGATGATGCCTGGCCTCGTGCTGATGCTCTTGCTGCTGATCGCCTTCGGGATATTTTCTGGCGGCTTCGGCGATGCGGTCGCGTTCCTGTTCTCCTTCAAGGCGGGCAGCCTCTCCAGCGAAGGGATGCTGGCGGCGCTGGGCCACGCGTTTTTTACCCTCTCGCTGGCGTCGGGAGCGATTCTGACGTACGGCAGCTACCTGCCCAAAGGTGCCTCCATTGGCCGCACCACTTTGAGCGTGGCCGTGGCCGATACCGTGGTGGCGCTGATGGCGGGGCTGGCGATCTTCCCGGTGATTTTTGCCAACGGTATGAATCCCGGCGAAGGCCCGGGCCTGCTCTTCATGAGCCTGCCGTTGGCGTTTCAGGCCATGCCGCTGGGGTCGCTGTTTGGCGTGCTGTTCTTCTTGATGCTCTCCATGGCCGCGCTCACCTCGTCGATCTCCATGGTGGAAGCGACGGTCTCTTGGCTGTGCGATAACAAAGGCATGAGCCGTCGGTCGGCAGCTTGGGCCACCGGCATCGTGCTGTGGCTGATCAGCACGCTGGCGATGCTGTCGTTCAACCTGGGCGCAGACTGGACGCTGGCGGGCAAGCACTTCTTCGACTGGTTGGACTACCTCACCTCGCGCTGGATGATGCCGTTGGGTGGCCTGGGTATGGTGCTGCTGGCGGGCTTCGTGCTGAACAGCGAGACCTTCCGCGACGAGCTGGGTCTTGCGCCACTGCCCTATGCACTGTGGCTGGCCATGGTGCGCTATGTGAGCCCGCTGGGCATTCTGGTGATCTTCGTCGATGCTCTCGGGCTGTACCAGGTGTCGTTTGCGGCCCACTGGCCGGTGCTGCTAGCGCTGTTGGTGCTCGTGGCCGTGGTGGGCGAAGCCATTAGCCCGCGTCTTCGCCGAGCGCTTTCTTCCCGCTAAGCGCTGCTGCGCTTCTCGTCTCGCCCTGGCCTCAGCGATGGCGCCAGGGTGAGTGCCTGCCTCCATTAACTCATCCCAACACGTGGTATAGCGCTTGGAGCGATGCGCACAGCGCAGCTGCCAAGGTGCGTCGGCATCGGTCATACCAAAGCGTAGCGTACCTTGCCCCATCTTCTGGTTGATGGCGTCGACCGTCTTCATCAAGTGCGGGTGTGCTTTGGCGGCAGGCTGTAGCAGCGAGAGTTGATACTGCTGCGCATCCACCAAATCCAGCAGCATCACGCCCGCTTTCATGAACTGAAAGCCGGGCAGGTACATCTGGTCGAGCCCTTCGCGAACGGCCTCCAAGAGGATACGGGTATCGTCGGTAGGCGCGTCGAGTGGAATCATCGCGCTGGGCGAGCGCTGCGGTTGATCTTTGCGGTGGCGGTTGGTATTCAAGAACAGCATCACCGCGCGGGCCAGGCTGCCCTGCTGACGCAGTTTTTCGGCGCTGCGCTGGGCGTGGCGGCGCAGCGCCGCGTGCAGGTCCGCTTTGACGCCGGTGGCTTGACCGAACGAGCGTGAGGTCATGATGCGTTGACGGGGCTGCTCCACGGCGTTCATCTCCAGGCAGGGCGTACCGCGTAGTTCCAGTGCGGTGCGTGCCACTACCACGGAAAAGCGTTTGCGCAGCTGTTTCGGGTCGCACTCACGCAGGTCCCAGGCGGTGCGAATACCGCTCACCGCTAGCCGCTCCGCCAAGCGTCGCCCGACCCCCCACACGTCGCTAACGGCGAGCTGTTTGAGCAGCACATGGGTGGTCGCGCTATCGCCTTGAAGTAGACATACCCCTTCATAATGCGGCTGTTTTTTCGCTACGTGGTTGGCCAGCTTGGCCAGCGTGTGCGTCGGCGCAAGGCCCACGCACACGGGCAGCCCTAAATGGCGGCGAATACGGCGGCGCAGCGCTGCACCGATGGCTTGGCACTGGGCATCGTCGAAGCCGTCCAAGTAGATGAACATCTCGTCGATGGAGTAGGGGGCGACCTCGGGACAGGCATCGCGCAGTAGCTGGGCCAGCCTTGCCGACATATCGCCATACAGCTCGTAGTTGGAAGAGAGCAGGTGAATCACTCCGCGTCGGCGCAGCCCCTCTAACTGGTAGGCGGGCGTGCCCATGGCGATCTCCATGGCTTTCATCTCCGCCGAACGGGCAATCACACAGCCATCGTTATTCGACATCACGCCCACCGGCTTGCCTTCTAGCGCTGGGTTGAACACCCGCTCGCAGGAGACATAGAAGTTATTGGCATCTACCAGCCCGATCATGGCAGGTACTCGTGTATGACGGCACGCACCACGCCCCAGTGCTGACAGTCGGTGTCTTCCAGTGGCAGCGGCGGGTAGTGGGGGTGGGCAGAGCAGAGGTGTGGCGTGCCGCGATACAGCGCGTAGCGTTTGATCAGCACTTCGTTATCGAACATGGCCACGAGGATATGCCCTAAGCGGGGCGTGACGCTGCGGTCGACGACCAGTAAATCTCCCTCGAAGATGCCCCAGCCCTCCATGCTGTCGCCAGCGGCGGTGAGGTAAAACGTCTGGGTGGGATGTTTGATCAGCCGCGCATTGAGGTCGAGGGTGCGCGGCTCATAGTCTTGTGCCGGAGAAGGAAAGCCACTAAAGCCTGCGCGGCCTCGCAAGGGAGGAAACGGCAGCGGCTGAGACGTTAACGGCAAGGCTGTCGCAACGGGGGCGAGTTGAGACGGCATCGTCGGTATCCTCGAGAATGAATGGTGTGTTTATATACAGTATAAATAAACAGTATTTATCCACGAGGTAAAAATTGCAAGCTCGCCTCTTAGCGGGCCAGCCACAGCCCCACGACCAGGGCACTAATGACCGTGATAAAAAACACAAGGTTGCGAACGCGGGTATCGCGGCGAGGTTTCATGGCAATCTCCATCAAAAAATAATCGGCGTCGTGGCCCGTGGCCGCGTAAAAGCAGCGCAAGCGCTGCGTCGAGCATGGTAACGTTTGCATCCTAATGTTTGCATCCATAGCGTCATCTGACGCGCCGGATTTTCGCTGTGAGACACTGATTTATGAAGGACGCTTCTCGAATGAGTGCGGCGCCTCAGCCGCTTTCGTTGGCCGATGGGCGGTTAGCGGCCCTGAGCTGGGGACAGCGTGACGCGCCCACTTGGCTGGCGCTGCATGGCTGGCTGGATAACGCCGCGAGCTTCACACGCCTAGCCCCGCACTTGGTGAGTACATTGGGCATTCGCATCGTGGCGATCGATTTTCGTGGCCACGGGCACTCCGTCCATGCACCTGCGGGCAGCGACTACGCGCTCTGGGACTACACCCATGATGTGCTGGATACCATGGACGACCTAGGCCTCGAACAGACCACGCTGCTGGCGCACTCCATGGGCGCGGCGGTTGCCTGTTTGATCGCGGCTGCCTTGCCAGAAAAGGTCGCGCAACTGGTGCTGCTGGACGGCTTGGGCGCGCTCAATACGCCGCCAGAAGAGACGGTTAGCCAACTGCGCAAAGGCGTCATCGCTCATCGGCGCAGTTCTTCACGCACGCCGCGTTATCCTGACCTGGAAAGCGCCGTGGCGGCCCGGGTGGCGGGCGGTGTCACGCCGTTGGACAGTATCACCGCGATGCCTTTGGTCGAGCGCAATACTCAAATCACCGCCGATGGTAAGGTGCAGATGCGTACCGATAGCCGCCTGCTCAAACCCTCGCTGGTACGCTTTACGCCCCAGCAGGTGCTGGCCGTACTGAGCGAGATTCGCGCACCGGTGCTATTGATAGAAGGAGAACGAGGTATTTTGGGCGAGCGGGCATGGGCCGTTCAGGCGCGGCAGGCAGTGCCGAAGCTCACCCGGCACGTGCTATCAGGCGGTCATCATCTGCATTTGGAGCCGCAGGCCGTCGAACGCGTGGCCGACGTGATCTCTCGTGAACACTGCTTGGCCAGTTGATGGTGCATGAAAAGCCAACGCACACCCATGGGTCGCTAGGCCAACAAGGAGGGTCGGAACGTGGTTAGCCAATTGACGCAGAGAGCACTGGGGGGCGGCAATAAAGTCGCTCTGGTGTTAGGTAGCGGTGGCGCAAGGGGGTATGCACACATCGGCGTGATCGAGGCGCTAGAAGCCCGAGGTTTCGAGATCATTTCGATAGCCGGATGCTCCATGGGCGCGCTGATCGGCGGCATTTACGCGTCGGGTAAGCTGCCGGAGTATCGCGACTGGGTGTGTAACCTCGATTACCTAGACGTGCTCAAGCTGGTCGACGTGACTTGGAGCCCCATGGGCGCGATGCGCGCCAACAAAGTGATGAGCAAGCTCGAAGAGCTGGTGGGCGATCGGCTGATCGAAGACCTGCCCATTCCGGTGACCACCGTGGCGACGGACTTGGTGCGTCAGCGAGAAGTCTGGTTTCAAAACGGCCCGCTACTGCGCGCCATCCGCGCTTCGATTGCCGTGCCGGGAGTGATCACGCCGGTACACGTTGGTGAGCAGGTGCTGGTGGATGGCGGGCTGCTCAATCCGCTCCCCATGATGCCGATTCTGGCGGCCCATGAGGCGGATTTCGTGGTGGCGGTGAACGTTACCGCCCACAGCCCGCAGCCCGTCACGCTGGATGAGCTGCTACCCAAAGAGGCACACGATGACGAACGCACCGCCCTAGTGCGTGATCGGGACGCCAATATTGGTGGCTGGATAGAAGAGGTGCGCGCCACCACCCGGCGGCTGTGGGGCGGTTTGGGCGGTGGTGTCGACGAGAGCGACGATGACGAAACCGTGGACCTGCGTGGCAAGCGTGAGTGGGGCAAGCTGGATATGATTCTGGAGTCGTTCGATATTACTCAGGCGGCACTAGCGAAGTACAAAGTGGCGGGCTATCCGCCCGACGTACTGATCGAGATTCCCAAAACGGTTTGCAGCACTTATGAATTCCACCGTGCCAACGAGTTGATTCGGTTAGGCCGTCACTTGGCCGATGAGGCATTGGAGCGACGCATGCCGAGCATCGCCTCGGATGCGGCGGAGTAAACACGTTAGAAATAACCCTACTGGCCACGCTTACGCAGCAAGATATACACCGCCCCGGTGCCGCCATCGATATCGGTGGCAGAGCAGAACGCCAGCACGCCGGGCCACTCTCTCAGCCAGGCGTTGGTGTGGCTTTTCAGCACAGGGAAGTCGGACGTGGTGCCCCACGCCTTGCCATGCACCACCAGCACGCAGCGCAGCCCCTGAGCGGCGGCGTCGCGCAAGAAACTCTCCAGCTCCAAACGCGCCTCTTCCAAGGTGTAGCCGTGCAGATCCAACCCCGCCTGCCATGCCGTTTGGCCCCGTTTGAGCTGGCTAAAGGTACGCCAGGGGAGGTCGGGGACGCTGAACTCAAGATACTCCGAGGGCCGCACGGCCTCTACCCGGCCATCGGAAGTGCGCCCACTGGTTTGCAACGTGTTGCTCTCCACCGCCGCGCGGCGGCGCGCTTCGCTGGCCTCTGACGGGCGCTTGGGCTTGCCGGGATCGGCTTGGTTAGTGGCAATACGGCGCACCCCTGCCGCCTGCAGCGCTTGGCGAAAGGCACTGATATCGTCATCGTTGGGCAGGTGTCGCGTCATGGTCGGCTCGAATCAACAAGGTAGTGGTGAAAAACACGGCGATGAATAAAAACGCTAAGGCGAGACAGTATAGCGAGCCTAGCGCTGCTGTGAACCGGGCGGCGTCAAAGGTACAATCCCCCTAACGAATTTTTGACGCCAGGAGCCCTTGTGACCACGCATCTCACCGATGAGTCCTTCCCCTCGACGTTAGCGCAGCCGGAATCTGCGTTGATCAGCGAGCTTTTCACGCTGAGAGACTATTTGCGCTGGGTTTCCAGTGAGTTCTATTTGGCGGGGTTGCACTATGGCCACGGTACGCAGTCGCCATGGGACGAGGCGGTAGCGCTCTGCCTGGGTGCGCTGCATCTGCCCTGGAACGTCGACCCCGCCGTGCTGGATGCGCGGCTGCTGCCCGTCGAGCGCGAGCGGATCATTCGCCTCGCTCGTGAGCGCGTCACCACGCGCCGCCCGCTGCCGTATCTGCTGGGCGAAGCCTTCTTTGCTGGCTATCCCTTCAACGTCGATGAGCGCGTGTTGATCCCCCGCTCGCCGATGGCTGAACTGATCGAAGATGGCTTTGCCGCCTGGTTCCCCGAAGAGCCGCCCGCCCGGGTGCTGGATTTATGCACCGGCTCTGGCTGTATCGGCATTGCCACGGCGCTGGTGCTGCCCACCTGTGAAGTGGCGCTGGCGGATATCAGCCAGGATGCCTTGGCCGTGGCGCGGCAAAATATTACCCGTCACGATGTCGGCGACCGCGTGCGCGCCGTGGCATCGGACGTGTTCGACGGCCTGGAAGGCCAGCGCTTCGACCTGATCGTCTCCAACCCGCCCTACGTCGATGAGCGCGATCTGGCCACCATGCCCGCCGAGTTCCGCCACGAGCCGTCGCTGGCGCTGGGCGCCGGCAGCGACGGCCTGGATATCGTGCGGCGCATTCTGCGCGAGGCGCGGCAACACTTAACGGAAGAGGGCTGGCTGATCGTCGAAGTCGGCAACTCTGACCGCCACGTGGAGGCCGCCTTCCCCGAGGTGCCGTTCATCTGGCTTGAATTCGAGCGTGGCGGCCAGGGCGTGTTCGCCCTGAGCGCCGCTGAACTCGACGCCCATGCGGCGTCTTTTGCGTGAGGAATTAACGCCCATGTCTGGCAATACGTTTGGCAAACTGTTTACCGTCACTACTTTTGGCGAAAGCCACGGTCCCGCGTTGGGAGCCATCATCGATGGCTGCCCTCCCGGTATCGCGATTAGCGAAGAGGATCTGCAAGGCGACCTGGATCGCCGTCGCCCTGGCAGCTCGCGCCACACCACCCAGCGCAAAGAGCCGGATCAGGTGCGCATTCTTTCCGGCGTGTTCGACGGCAAGACCACCGGCACCTCCATTGGCCTGCTGATCGAAAACACCGACCAGCGCTCCAAGGACTACTCCAAGATCAAGGACCAGTTCCGCCCCGCCCACGCGGACTACACTTATC
This sequence comes from Halomonas sp. McD50-4, assembly GCF_022348135.1. Taxonomy (NCBI): domain Bacteria; kingdom Pseudomonadati; phylum Pseudomonadota; class Gammaproteobacteria; order Oceanospirillales; family Halomonadaceae; genus Halomonas; species Halomonas sp. McD50-4. The sequence goes on from NZ_JAKRFG010000007.1 coordinate 46,608, forward strand.
ACCACAAGTATGGCCACCGCGACTACCGAGGGGGCGGCCGCTCCAGTGCCCGTGAAACCGCCATGCGCGTGGCGGCCGGTGCCATTGCCAAGAAGGTGCTGGCGGCACAGGGTATTCAGATTCGTGGCTACATGAGCCAGCTCGGACCGATCAAGATCGACTTCAAAACCTGGGACGCCGTCGATCAGAACGCCTTTTTCTGCCCCGACCCCGATAAGGTCCCTGAGCTGGAAACCTACATGGATCAGCTTCGCCGGGATCAGGACTCCGTGGGTGCGGAAATCACCGTGATTGCCGAGGGCGTGCCCGTGGGTCTGGGCGAGCCGGTCTTCGACCGCCTGGATGCTGATCTAGCGCACGGTTTGATGAGTATCAACGCGGTAAAAGGGATCGAAATCGGCGCGGGCTTTGGCTGCGTTGCCCAGCGCGGAAGCGAACACCGCGACGAGATGACGCCGGAAGGCTTTCTCTCCAACCACGCAGGCGGCGTGCTGGGCGGCATTTCCAGCGGCCAGCCCATCGTCGCGCGGCTGGCGCTGAAGCCGACGTCCAGCATTACCACGCCCGGACGCTCCATCGATGTATACGGCGAGCCGGTCGAGGTGATCACCAAAGGGCGTCACGACCCCTGCGTGGGCATTCGGGCAACGCCCATCGCCGAAGCCATGATGGCCATGACGCTGCTCGATCACTGGCTTCGCCATCGTGGCCAAAACGCCGACGTTAGCGTTGATACACCGCGTTTGGGTCAGCGATAACGCCAAGGTACGCCGAGAAGTTCGCTGCTACACTCAAGGAAGACGGTTAAGGAGTTCCCTATGAAAATTAACGTTGAGTTTGACCTGACGCCCGATGAGTTTCGGCAGTCGCTGGGACTCCCCGATGTGGAAGCGTTCCAGCAGAACTTGCTGAACAACATTCAACGGCAGATGGAATCAGGGGTAGAGGGCTATGACCCCATGAGCTTGATGCGCCCCTTTTTGCAGCAACCCATGATGCAGCAGGGGCTTTCACAGGGGCTGGCCAATTTTGGCACCTATCAACAGATGATGCTGGATATGCTGCGCCAGGCCGGTAGCGCCCACAGCGGTAGTGCCAGCCAAACGGATAGCGAACCTTCGTCGGCGGCCAATGAGAAAACGACCAAGGCGAAAGCCACGGCCTCTTCTCGCTCTCGGGCCAAGGGGTAGGCGAGTTAGGCGCTATCGATGGGGAGCACTGCGGCGGGAGTATATTGCAAAGCAGCATGGCGCGTATTACTCTTTTTGCGGTGCAGCAATTTGCGATGTGATGAGCCACTCCCGGCTCATGCCAAGGAACGAGAGATAGGAGCAATCACCATGCAAGACAAAATGATGGACGCCTTCAACGCCCAGACCCGCCAAATGTTCGAGCCGATGCGCAAGATGAACTCGCTGATGCTCAACAACATGGAAAAAATGACCCAGTATCAGCTCGAAGCGATGAAGCGCTATACCCAAATGGGCACCGAGCGCATCCGCAGTGCAACGGAGATCAGCGACGCCGAGAGCCTGCGCGATTTCGGCACCCAACAAGCAGAAATGATGAACGAGCTCTCCCAACAAATGCAGGAAGACGCGCGAGCGATGAGCGAGATGAGCCTGCAGTTCAAATCCGAAATGGAGAAGCTGTTTAGCGAAGCCGGGCAAAAAATGACCGAACAGGCCAGCGCCGCCGCCAAAGGCGAGCAGCCCGCCAAAGCGACGAGCCAGTCGTCTCGCAAAAGCTGATCGTGAACGAGCCGTGCGGCGCCATCGAGGCGCCGCCTTCGTTTGTCGTGTTCTTGAAAGCGTTGCCGGGGCGGATGCCGCCCAGCAGGTGAGGGGGAAGGGGTATGCAGTCAGGGTGGAAAATGCCGTCTCAACACTACTCTCAAGAAGAGATGGAGGCATGGAAGGCGCAGCTCGACGACATTGGTGAGCAGTACAACGCTCTGTTAGGCGACTTACTGACACGCATGGCGCCCAGCGAAGCCGCCGACTCCGTCTACAGCGATATGCGCGAGAGCTTCGAAGCCGCCGCCCGCTCGCTGATGAGCAACCCAAATTTGCTGTGGCAAACCCAGTCGCGGCTGATGCAAGACCAGTGGCTTTTATGGCAGCAGGGAGTGCGCGCCATGGCCGGAGAGCAGGTCACCCCGCTCGTGACCCCGCCCAAACATGACCGGCGCTTCAAGGACGATGCCTGGACCACCGATCCCTACTACATGGCGATCATGCAGCAGTATCTGCTGTTTTCGCAGATGGTCGACGAGCTGATTAACGACCTCGACGGGTTGGACCCCGTTCATAAGCGTAATCTGGCGTTTTACGCCCGCCAGTTGGTGAACGCGATGTCGCCCACCAACTTCGTCTCGACCAACCCAGAAGTGATGCGCCGTACCCTGGAAACCAAAGGCCAGAATTTGGTCGACGGGTTGGCACGGCTGCGTGAAGACCTTGCCAACTCGGCAGAGGGTATCAACGTACGCATGACCGACCGCAGCGCCTTTGGCGTGGGCGAGAACATCGCGGTAACGCCTGGCGCCGTAGTGTATGAAAACGAGCTGATCCAGCTCATTCAATACACGCCGACCACCGAAAAAACGTTCAAGACGCCGCTATTGATCGTGCCGCCCTGGATCAACAAGTATTACATCCTCGACCTGCGTGAAGATAACTCGCTCGTAAAGTGGATGGTCGACCAAGGCCACACGGTGTTTCTGATCTCCTGGCGTAACCCAGGTCCCGAGCAGCGTGACATTACCTGGGCCGATTACATGCAGATGGGCCCGATCAGCGCCATGGAGGCCATCGAAAAGGCGTGCGGAGAGAAGTCGGTCAACCTGCTGAGCTACTGCGTGGGCGGCACGCTGACCGCCTCGACGGTGGCTTACCTCACCAGCACCCGCCGTGGCCGCAAGGTGAAATCGGTCACCTACATGGCCACACTGCAGGATTTTCGAGACCCGGGCGATATCGGCGTGTTCTTGAACGAGCGCGTAGTGCAGGGCATTGAGCAAACCATGCAGGTGCAGGGCTATTTGGATGGCCGATCCATGGCCTATACCTTCAATCTGTTGCGCGAGAACGACCTGTTCTGGTCGTTCTACATCAACAACTATCTGAAGGGTGAGATTCCGGCAGCCTTCGACCTGCTCTACTGGAACACCGACGGCACCAACCTGCCGGCTGGCACTCACGCATGGTATTTGCGTCATATGTACCTGGAGAACCGTTTGGTGGAGCCGGGCGGCATCGAGCTGGACGGCGTCAACATCGACCTGCGCAAAATTTCGGCGCCCAGCTATTTCGTCTCCACCAAAGAGGATCACATCGCCAAGTGGAACAGCACCTACTACGGTGCGCTGCTGCCCAAAGGCCCGACGACCTTCGTGCTGGGCGGTTCCGGGCATATTGCCGGTATCGTGAACCCGCCTCATAAGAACAAGTATGGCTACTGGACCAACGACACGCTGCCCGAGACCCACGACGCCTGGCAGGAGGGCGCGACCTTCCACGAAGGCTCCTGGTGGCCCCATTGGCAAGCGTGGGTGACGGAGAACGGCTACGCCGATGCGGACCCGAAAAAGATGGTGCCCGCCCGCCAGCCGGGTGCGGGCGAGCTGAAGGTGATCGAAGCCGCGCCGGGCCGCTACGTGCGCATGACCATTCCAGAAGTGCTCGGAGAAATTCCTAGCAGCACCTGATCGGCGAGGGCTGTTAGAAGCCCGCCTAAAACGAAGCCCCCTGCCACGAACGTGTCAGGGGGCTTTTTGATGGCCGCTGCGCCGCAACCGTTACCGCCGACGCACGAGGCCCGGTAGCAGCAGTAGCCCCGCCAGCAACCAAACGGGCAGGCTGCCCAGGCGGGTGAACGGCGTCAGCCCCTCCATGGCGTAAAACTCGCCGGTGAGATAGGTGGTCTCGAACTGCGGCGCGCGCTCCACTACGTCGCCACGTGGGTCGATGATGGCGGTGATGCCGTTGCTGGTGGCGCGTACCACGTAACGGCCGTTCTCCAAGGCGCGCAGGCGCGCCATTTGCAGGTGCTGGTGCGGGCCGATGGAGGCGCCGAACCAAGTATCGTTGGAGACGGTCACGATCACGCCGCTATCTGCCGCCCGCTTTGCGACCAGCGCTGGGTAGATGATCTCGTAGCAAATGGCGTTACCGATCGCCACTCCTGCTGCTTGCATCGGCACCTGCTCGGAGGCGCCCTTGGTAAAGCTGGACATGGGCAAGTCGAAGAAGTTGATGGCGCCGCGCAGCAGGCTCTCCAGCGGCAGGTACTCACCAAACGGCACCAGGTGCTCTTTTTGGTAGCTGCCTTCCACGTTGCCAACGCCAATCACGCTGTTGAAGTAGCGGTCGTTCTCATCCAACTGCACGATGCCGGTGATGAGAGCCGTTTCAGGCGGCAGGTTGGACTGCACTCGCTCCAGCACGGGCCGTGCTTGGCTATCGATCATGGGCAACGCCGTTTCCGGCCACACGATCAGATCCGTCTCATCCGCCACTTCGCGCGTCAGCTCGCTGTAGGTATTGGCCGCGGTACGCTGGCCTTCGGGGGTCCACTTCAGCAGCTGCGGCAAGTTTCCCTGTAGCAGCGCCACGCGGGTAGGCTCGCTGACCGGCGTGGTCCACTGGCTGGGCAGTGCCAGCGGGGCCAGCCAGATGGCGGCCAGCGGCAGGGCGACCCACCACTGGCGGCGCAATAGTTCCGCTCCCAGCGTGCCGGTGAGCACCACCAGCAGCGAGAGTAGGTAGACACCTCCTACTGGGGCCCAGTTGGCCAGTGGGGAGTCCACGTAGCTCGCGCCGACCAGCAGCCAAGGGAAGCCGGTGAACAAGTAAGTGCGCAGCACCTCGCCCAGCACCCACGCACCAGCAAAGGTGAGCAGCGCCCAGCGGGGGCCGATGAAGCGGCGGTAGAGCCAGAACGTGCCCGCAAAGAAGAGCGCCAGCACCCCAACGAAGAGCGCCGTCAAAAACACCGCCAGCGGCACCCCGGTATAGCCGTAATCGTGAATCGAGACGTACACCCAAGAGGTGCCGCTGGCAAATAACGCCACGCCATAAAGCCAGCCTTTCAGCGCCGCCTGGCGCGGAGTCAGCGTGTGCAGGCCCACGTACAGCAGGCCCATGGCCACCGGGCCTAGCCACCAGAGTTCGAAGGGGGAGGCGGTCAGCGTGGTAAAGCCGCCCGCCACCAGAGCGGCGAGCAGCTGTAGCATCAACGTGGGTGTGAACCCCATGGCGATATCCTATCTGCAGGGTAGTAAAGACAGTGGGAGGACGGCCATCTAGTCGTCCTGATGCTCGTCGTCAGCGGCGTCGCTGTCGCGGTAGGCTTCGAGCAGGCGAATACGGCGATTATCGGCGTTCAAGATGACGAAGCGCCAGCCGCCTAGCGTCGTGTGTTCGCCGCGGCCGGGAAGGTGACCGAACTGCTGCATGACCAGTCCACCCACCGTGTCGAATTCGTCGTCGGAGAATTCGGTGCCGAAACGCTCGTTGAAGTCTTCGATGGGCGTGAGGGCGCGAATGGCGAAGTGGCCGTTCTCCAGCGTACGGATATCGTCCTCTTCATCGGTATCATGCTCGTCTTCGATATCCCCGACGATCTGTTCGAGAATGTCTTCGATGGTGATGATCCCCGCCGTGCCACCGTACTCGTCCACCACGATCGCCATATGGTTATGGGTCTCGCGAAACTCCTTGAGCAGCGTATTCAGACGTTTGGATTCGGGAATGAACATCGCTGGGCGCAGCACGTCTTCCAGCTTGAAGGCGTCGCGGCTCTCTTGCGATTGTGACAGCAGGGGCAGTAGATCCTTGACAAGCAGGATACCTTTCACGTCGTCCAGATTTTCGCCCACCACGGGGTAGCGGGAGTGGCCGGTTTCTTGGATTAGCGGCAGGTAATCTTCCCGCGTTTGATCGAGGGTAATGGCCGTGACCTGAGAGCGTGGGATCAAGATTTCACGCACCTGCTGATCGCTGATATCGAGCGCCCCCTCAATAATCATGATGGCGTCTTGATCGAGCTTCAGTTTGCCAGCGGTGTGGCGTAAAAACGTCATCAGCTCGTCTCGTGAGCTGGGTTCGTCGTTGTCTCCGGAAAGGGCGCCAAAGAGTTTCTCGAGCCATGATTTTTGATTGGGGTTGCTCGATCGGTCTTCGCTCATTGCGTCAAATCTCTCAGTTACCAAAAAAGGTGTTGCTAGGGTGATCGTACATACACGCCATCGTTGTATCACTGAGTGGCCGTTGACACCACTCTAAACGTTCGCTGGATTTAGGACGCGTGATAAGGATCAGCAATATCGAGGGAAGCCAACAGCTCACGCTCTAATTGCTCCATCTCTTCGGCTTCCTGGTCGTCGATATGATCGTAGCCCATCAAGTGAAGGGTGCCGTGTACGACCATGTGTGCATAGTGGTGGGCCAGCGGCTTCTGCTGTTCGTCGGCTTCGCGGGCGACCACGGCGTGACAAATGATTAGGTCACCCAGCAGCGGAAGAGTGATGCCAGGTGGGTTCTCGAACGGAAACGAGAGCACGTTGGTGGGCTTGTCTTTACCGCGATAGTCGCGGTTGAGCGCCTGGCTCTCCTCTTCGTCGACGAAACGAATGGTCAACTCTTGACGCTCGTCGTCCGGATGACGAGAAAAGACACAGCCCACCCAGTGGGTGAGCTGTTCGAGCGAAGGGAGCAGCGGCTCATCGATGGCCGCCTGCCGGTCGATCACGATAGTGCTCATCGGTCGTTCTCTCTCGGACTGCTGTTGCGCTCCATGGCCTGCATACGCGCTTCGCGCTCCTGCTGGCGGGCTTCACGCCGGGCACGCTCGGCCACTTCCTGCTGAGACTCGAACTCGTCGTAGGCTTCGATGATGCGCTGCACCAGCGGGTGACGCACTACGTCCTTCGCGGCAAAGTGGGTCACGCCGATGCCGGGGGTATCCTTGAGCACGTCCAGCACCTGCGACAGCCCCGAGCGCTGCCCCCGGGGCAGGTCGACCTGGGTAATGTCGCCGGTGATGACCGCCGTGGAGCCAAAGCCGATCCGCGTCAGAAACATCTTCATCTGCTCCGGCGTGGTGTTCTGGCTCTCGTCCAAAATGATGTACGAGTTGTTGAGTGTGCGGCCACGCATGTAAGCCAGCGGGGCAATCTCGATCACCTGACGCTCGATCAGTTTCGCCACCTGCTCAAAGCCGATCATTTCGTACAGCGCGTCGTATAGCGGGCGCAGGTACGGGTCGATCTTTTGCGCCAAGTCCCCCGGTAGGAAGCCGAGCTTTTCGCCCGCTTCCACCGCTGGGCGGACCAGAAGGATGCGGCGCACCTCTTGCTGGTTGAGCGCTTCCACGGCAGCCGCTACGGCAAGGTACGTTTTGCCGGTACCCGCTGGTCCGATGCCGAAGTTGATGTCGTGCTCGCGGATGCTCTGCACGTAGCGCTGCTGGTTCAGGCCGCGGGGTTTGATCATGGCACGCGGGGTGCGCATGATCACTTCATCGCTACCGCCTTCGCCGTCCTCTTCCTCCTCCAGTGCTTCCAGGCCTGACTCCTGCAGGAATAGATGCACGGTATCCGCCGAGAGCTCGTCGGCAGCGGTTTCACGGTAGAGGTGTTCCAGCACGTTGGCAGCCGCTTTGATACGATTCGCGGCACCGGCCAGCTGAAAAACGTTGCCACGGTTGCGCAACGTCACGTCCAGGCGGCTCTCGATCAGCTTTAGGTGCTCGTCCTGCTGGCCGCAGAGGCTGGCAAGGCGCTGCGGGTCATTGGGTTCAAGGCTTAGGGTAATGATGCGATTGGCCTGAGGTGATGGCTGGCTCAAGAGTAAGAAACCCGTTAGTTGATGTGTGTGAGTCTCAGCTTACTGCCCCGGCGGGGCCGGGGCAATTACATAGGATAGGCGAGCGATCAATAACGCTCGCCCGAAGCAAGCTCGCCACGCAGCGAGTTGGGCAGCGCTTCGGTGATCTCGACATCGACGAAGTAGCCGATCAGTTCGGTGGGGTTGGCGGCACGGAAATTGACGACTCGGTTGTTCTCGGTGCGCCCGGAGAGCTGGCCGGGGTCCTTGGGCGAGAACCCGGTGACCAGGATGCGCTGGGTAGAGCCCACCATACGGCGGCTGATTTGCGCCGCCTGCTGCAGGATGCGCTCCTGCAGAATGGCCAGGCGCTGCTTCTTGACGCTTTCTGGCGTGTCGTCGGCCAAGCCCGATGCCGGCGTGCCGGGGCGCGCCGAGTAGACGAAGCTGAACGAGTGGTCGAAGCCGATGCGATGAATCAGATCCATCGTCGCTTCGAAATCTTCTTCCGTTTCACCGGGGAAGCCGATGATGAAGTCGGAGGAGAAGCTAATATCCGGGCGGTTCGCGCGGATGCGCTCCATCTTCTCGATGTACTCTTCTGCCGTGTGCCCGCGCTTCATGGCGCTGAGAATTCGGTCGGAGCCGGACTGCACCGGTAGGTGCAGGTGGCTGACCAGCTCGGGAATCTCGGCAAAGGCGTCGACCAGGCTGTCAGTGAATTCCACTGGGTGCGAGGTAGTGAAGCGAATGCGGTCGATACCGTCGACGGCGGCCACGCAGGCAATCAGCTCGGCCAGGTCGATCTCGTCGCCATCGTCATTCTCCCCCCGGTAGGCGTTGACGTTCTGGCCCAGCAGGTTGATCTCGCGCACGCCCTGGTCCGCCAGGTGGATCACTTCGTCCATCACCGCCTCGAAGGGTCGCGAGACCTCTTCGCCACGGGTGTAGGGCACCACGCAGAACGTACAGTACTTGGAGCAGCCTTCCATGACCGACACGAACGCCGTCGCGCCATCGGACTTGGGCTGGGGCAAGTGGTCGAACTTCTCGATTTCCGGGAAAGTGACGTCCACCGCCGCAATCTGATTATTGTTGCGGGCGTCGAGCATCTTCGGCACGCGGTGTAGCGTTTGCGGGCCAAAGATCATGTCCACGTAAGGGGCGCGTTTGCGCAGCGCTTCACCCTCTTGGCTGGCTACGCAGCCGCCCACACCAATGACCAGGTCTGGATTGGCGTCTTTGAGCTTTTTCCAGCGGCCTAGCTGGTGGTACACCTTGTCCTGCGCCTTTTCACGAATGGAGCAGGTGTTGAGAAGAATGACGTCTGCTTCCTTCTCGTTATCGGTGAGTTCTAGCTGGTGAGATTCGCCGAGTAGGTCCGCCATACGCGAGGAGTCGTACTCGTTCATTTGGCAGCCGTGCGTTTTGATGAAGAGCTTCTTCGCCATCGGTACCTGTCATCTATGGGTCGTCGAAGGGGACGAGGGATGAATGAAATAACGGTGAGACAGCGTGCAGCGCTGCCGTCGAATGGCTGCATTATACGGACACAGCCAACCAGGGGCTAGCACTCCCCCATAATCGATACTTGACCCGCGCGATTCAATCAGTATACTACGCACCGTGTTTGAGCAGTTCCTCGATAGCTCAGTTGGTAGAGCAAATGACTGTTAATCATTGGGTCGCAGGTTCGAGTCCTGCTCGAGGAGCCAAAACACTTATCAGCACAGTGGCTTAGGTCAATCTACGCAAACACTGATAAGTCGTCGGTTCCAGCTCAGACGCAACAGCAAACGATGTTCCTCGATAGCTCAGTTGGTAGAGCAAATGACTGTTAATCATTGGGTCGCAGGTTCGAGTCCTGCTCGAGGAGCCACATCGCTGTTCTGCTATTATTACCGATAAGGTAAACGTTCCCCGATAGCTCAGTTGGTAGAGCAAATGACTGTTAATCATTGGGTCGCAGGTTCGAGTCCTGCTCGGGGAGCCATTTAGCGTATCACCTTTCCTATCTGAATGATTCTATCGCCCGTTGCCAACTGGCATCTTGAGTGTTTTTACATGTGTATTTGTTAGCTGTCCGTCCCTTCTTAACGCCTGCCTATCGTATGGCGTACACTATGTTTCCAATTCATGGCGTGGGAAGGTGTCGTGGGAGAAGCGGCTAGCCTGCAGGCGCTGCAGGTGTTCAAGTGTTTGAGCGATGAGACGCGGCTGATGCTGGTGCTGCTGATTGCCCGCGAGCAGTCGCTGTGTGTGTGTGAGATGACCTATGCGCTTGAGGAGTCTCAGCCCAAGGTGTCGCGCCATTTGGCACAGCTGCGACAGTGTGGCTTGCTGGTCGACCAGCGGGAGGGGCAGTGGGTCTACTACCGTTTGGCGCCGCAGCTGCCGGCCTGGGCGCAGTCGATCATCGCATCGGGTGCGCAGGGGAGTGCAGTGCCGTTGGAAGCGCTGACGCAACGCTTGGCGCGCATGGGAGATCGCCCGGCGCGGCGTGCGGCGCTCTGTTAACAGCCATCGATGACATGCAAAAAAACGCCAGCCCGAAGGCTGGCGTTGTCGCTTCCAGTGTAGGGTAAGCGTGGTTAACGCTTGGCCATGCGCTGGCTCTCTTGCAGATGAACGTAGTCGAGGAGCACTTCGGCGGCTTCGAGCACGTGGGCGCGGTCCACGGGCATCTCTTCGTCGTCGCTGTCGTTCTCGGTCTCGGCGTCTTCGGTGGCGGCGGTGCCGTCGCTACGCGCGTCCATCCACTCTTCCAGTTCCGGCAGGCCCAGGGCGCGGCGGCGCTGGTTCTCCAGAGAGAGTTGCTCGGCTTCTTGGGCCTCTAGCTCTCTCTGACGCTGCTCGCGGTTTAGGCTCACGCTGGTGTGCTGTTCACGCAGCTGGCGAGCCAGCGTGGACTGGCGTTCCAGATAGCGGAAGTTGGGATTCTCTTTGGCGCGCTCTTCGTGGCGAGCAATCAGCGTAGGCAGTACGCGCTCCGGCTCGCCGTAGCGGCGATACTGAACGTTTTGCACGGTGTCCCAAGCCAATGCGTTATCCAGGCTGCTTTCACCAATGCGCTCGGGGTCGATCAAGCTGGGAAACGTGATGTCTGGCTCCACGCCGCGGTTCTGGGTGCTGTCGCCAGAGATACGGTAGAACTTGGCGCGGGTCAGTTTGATTTGGCCATGGCTCAGCTCGTTGAGGGTTTGCACGGTGCCTTTGCCAAAGGTGGAGGCGCCCACTACAACGCCACGGCCGTAGTCCTGAATGGCGCCGGCAAAGATTTCCGAGGCCGAAGCTGAAAGGCGGTTCACCAGTACGGTGAGTGGACCGTCGTACACGGTGCCCGCTTCGGTGTCGCCGTAGAGCTGAATGCGGCCCTGGGCGTCGCGTACCTGCACGGTGGGGCCGCGGTCGATGAATAGGCCGATCAGCGAATTGGCTTCCTGTAGCGCGCCACCGCCGTTATTGCGCAGGTCCAGCACGATGCCTTCCACACCCTCTTTTTTGAGAGTCTCGATTTCTCGGGCGACGTCGCGGGTGGTGCTGCGGTACTCCTCTTCACCGGCTTGCCAGGCGTCGAAGTCCACGTAGAAGGTGGGCACATTGATGACGCCGATGCGGTGTGGCTCGCCGTCACGCATCACTTCGATCACTTCGCTGTGGGCGGCTTGATCTTCAAGGCTCACCGTATCGCGGGTGATTTCGACGATTTGCGAGCGGGTCATATCCACCGCCTGGGCCGGCACCACGTCCAGGCGGACCACGGAGCCTTTCGGGCCGCGAATCAGGTCGACGACGTTATCCAGGCGCATGCCCACCACGTTGACCATTTCTCCCTCTTCCTGGCCCACGGCGATGATGCGGTCGGCGGGTTCTAATACACCTGCGCGCTCCGCGGGGCCGCCGGGTACGAGGCTAGAGACCTTGACGTACTCGCCGTCGGATTGCAGTAGCGCGCCTATGCCCTCCAGCGAGAGGCTCATTTGAATGTCAAAAGATTCGCCTTGGCGAGGAGATAGGTAGCCGGTATGCGGGTCGATGGTGCCGGAGACAGCGGCCATCAGCAGCCCAAAGACATCTTCCGATTCCGTTTGGCGTAACCGCGAAAGCTGGCCTTCATAACGTTGGCGCAGGTTGTCTTCGATCTGCTCTGCGTCTTGGTCGGTGAGGGCGAGGGTCAGGGCGTCGTTTTTCAGCCGTTTGCGCCATAGCTCATCCAGCTCGCTTTCGCGGCTGGCCCAGGGAGCGTCTTCGCGGTCGACTTCCAAGCGTTCGTTGCTATCGAACTCCAACGATAAACCGTCGTCCAATTCGGCGAGCAGCCATTCCAAGCGGTTTGTGTGCCGCTCGCTGAGACGGTTGTAAAGCGCAAACGCATCGTCTAGGTCGCCGTCGAACAGCGCGTCGGCCATGTCGTCTTCGAGGTGGCGATAGGGTTCGATGTCACGGTTCAGTAAGTAGCTGCGCTGACCATCAAGAATGTCCAGATAGCGCTGGAAAGCTTCCTGTGACCACTGTTCGTCGAAATCAATATCGGCATAATGGCCATAGCGGAGGGCTTCCGCAATTTCCACCGCCGCTTGGCGTTGTTCGTCGGTCGGCGCAAGTTGCGCCAGCGCTGCCGGGCTGGTGATCACCAGCATGACGGCAAGGGCGACCGAGCGCGAAAGCGTTGCAAACAAGCTCATCAGTCAAGCTCTCCCGGATTTGTGTACACTCATTCTTCCCTAGACCCGCAGTCAGCCTATGAGTTGCGTAGGCCGAGGGAGCATTGTAGCAGGTCATTTCCCCTGTGAGACTCAATCATTACTGTTATGAGGAATTCCATGTCCGAGGCTTTCAACGCGGAACGTTTAACGCGGCTGTGCGATTTTCTGCAGCAGTCGCCCACGCCATGGCATGCGACCCAACGCATGGTCGAGCGTTTGGAGCAGGCGGGCTTTGCGCGCCTGGAAGAGACCGCGAACTGGCAGTTGTCGCCAGGAAAGCGCTACTACGTGACGCGCAACGACTCGTCGGTGATCGCGTTTCAGCTGCCCGCTGGTAAGCTGACCAGCCTGCGCATGCTGGGTGCTCACACCGATAGCCCAGGGCTGCGCTTGAAGCCCAACGCCACCCAATATTCAGCGGGTTGGCTGCAGTTGGGCGTGCAGGTGTACGGCGGCGTGCTATTGGCCCCCTGGTTTGACCGCGATTTGGGCTTGGCGGGCCGCGTTCACGTGCGCCATGCCGATGGCCGCTTGGAGAGCGTGCTGCTCAACGTGGCGCGTCCGATTGCAATGATTCCGAGCTTGGCGATCCATATGGACCGCGATGTAAATGCGGGGCGCTCGATCAATCCGCAAACACAGATGGCGCCGGTGCTGATGCAGAGCGATACCGCCAAGCTGCACGAACTGCTGGGGCAGTGGTTGGAAGAGCAGCACGGCCTACGCGCGGTCGAGGTGGTGGATTTCGAGTTGGGTTTTTACGACGTTCAGCCGCCATCACTGGTCGGGTTGCGCAAGGAGCTGCTGGCCAGCGCGCGGCTGGATAACCTGCTTTCGTGCTTCGTGGGCCTGGAAGCGCTGCTGGAAAGCGATGGTAGTCAGGGCGCGCTGCTAGTGGCGAATGACCATGAGGAGGTGGGCAGTGCCAGCGCGTGCGGTGCCCAGGGGCCGTTCTTGAGCGACGTGCTGAAACGCTTGAATGCCCAGGTGGGCGGTGGCAGCGAGGAGTCGTTGATTCAGCTGATTCAATCGTCGCTGATGATTTCCTGCGATAACGCCCACGCGCTGCATCCAAACTTCCGCGACAAACACGATGAACGTCACGGTCCGGCCATTAACGGCGGCCCGGTGATCAAGGTGAACGCCAGCCAACGCTACGCCACCAATAGCGTCACCGGCGCGCTGTTCCGGGACGTGTGTCGCGAAGCAGATGTGCCCGTACAGTCGTTCGTCACACGGGCGGATATGGGCTGTGGTAGCACCATAGGGCCGATTACCGCCACGGAAGTGGGCGTGCCGACCATCGACGTCGGGTTGCCCCAGTGGGCGATGCACTCGATTCGTGAAACGTCCGGTACGCGAGACGTGGATTACCTGACCCGTGCGCTGACGGTCTTCTTGAACCGCCCGGCGCTTGCGTAATATTGATCAGCATTTTAAAAACGAAAAAGGCCCGCTGACTGAGTCAGCGGGCCTGGCTATTGCTAGCGGTATTCGGTGTTGGTGGCTACGCCCTGATTTGAACAGGGGACCCCATCATTATGAGTGATGTGCTCTAACCAGCTGAGCTACGTAGCCGTTCAACGGGGGCGAATATTACCCAGAGGCACGCCGCCCGTCAAGCATTTGTTTCTTTTCTCGCTTATACATTGAAGCGGAAGTGGATCACGTCGCCATCTTTGACGATGTACTCTTTGCCTTCCAAGCGCCATTTGCCGTTGTCTTTGGCACCTTGTTCGCCGCCTAGCGCGACGTAGTCGTCATAGGCGATGACCTCGGCGCGAATGAAGCCTTTCTGAAAATCGGTGTGAATCACACCGGCGGCTTCCGGCGCGCTAGCGCCCTGTTTCACGGTCCAGGCGCGCACTTCTTTCACACCGGCGGTGAAGTAGGTTTGCAGGCCCAGCAGGGCGTAGCCCGCGCGAATCACGCGGTCGAGTCCCGGCTCTTCCATGCCCATGTCGGCCAGGAACATGCTGCGCTCTTCGTCATCCAGCTCGGCAATTTCGGCTTCTAACTGGTTGCACACCGGCACGACGACTGCACCTTCTTCGGCGGCGATCTCTTTGACGATGTCCAGGTAGGGGTTGTTCTCGAAGCCGTCTTCATTGACGTTGGCAATGTACATGGTGGGCTTGAGGGTCAAGAAGCCGAAACTTTTTACCTGACGCTTCTCGTCCTCGTCCAGCCCAAAACTGCGCAGCGGCTGGCCTTCGGCCAGATGCGGCTGAATCTTGTCCAGCACGGCTTTGGTGGCAATGGCGTCTTTGTCACCACCTTTCACCACGCGCACCAAGCGCTGACTGGCTTTCTCGACGGTGTCCAGGTCGGCCAGGGCGAGCTCGAGGTTGATGGTCTCGATGTCGGCGCGGGGATCGACCTGATTGGCGACGTGGATGACGTTGTCGTTATCGAAACAGCGCACCACGTGGGCAATCGCTTGGGTTTCGCGAATGTTGGCGAGGAACTTGTTGCCCAGGCCCTCTCCCTTGGAGGCGCCTGCGACAAGACCCGCGATGTCCACGAACTCCATAGTGGTGGGCAGCACTTTTTCAGGCTTCACAATGGCCGCCAGCTTGTCCAGACGTGGGTCGGGCATCGGCACGATACCGACGTTGGGTTCGATGGTGCAGAACGGAAAGTTCTCGGCATCAATGCCCGACTTGGTCAACGCATTGAAGAGCGTGGATTTGCCTACGTTGGGTAGGCCGACGATACCGCAGTTAAAGCCCATAAAATAACTTCCTGACCGCTAGGGCGGCGCAACCGTTGCTGCGTCTGCCCGGTGTGAAAAGAGTGCGTTCGTAACGCGGGGTGATAGAGTCCGACAACGTGCCGCTATTTTACGCTATGCAGGCGGTTCATGGCTTTAGCCCAGTCGCCGGAAAGCGCGAGGGGCAGCGTGGCCAGACACTCGTCCAGCGAGCGCTCGATGGCTTCTTGTTCGGCCTTGCCCGGGCGGCCCAGCACGTAATTGACCACCTGCTTCGCTTCGCCCGGGTGGCCAATCCCAATGCGCAGGCGGTGAAACTGCTTCTGGTTGCCCAGGGCGCTGATGATATCGCGCAGCCCGTTGTGGCCGCCGTGTCCGCCGCCGGTTTTATAACGTGACTGCCCCGGGGGAAGGTCGAGTTCGTCGTGGGCGACCAGCAGGTTCTCCGGGGTCAATTTGAAGAATTGGGTAAGCGCGGCGACCGCCGCACCGCTACGGTTCATGAACGTGGTGGGGTTGAGCAAATGCAGCTCATGGTCACCCACACGGGCTTTGGCGTAGAGCCCTAAAAACTTTTTTTCAGGACGCAATTCGGTGTGGGCGCTGCGTGCAATGGCGTCGACGAGCCAAAAGCCCGCGTTGTGTCGGGTGGCGTCGTATTCAGCCCCTGGGTTGCCCAGTCCTATAATGGCCGTTATCTGGCTCATTTTCCCACCTCCAACGGTTCTGGAAGATATGACGACGTGTGACGGAGCTGCCTTGGCAGGCGGCTGCCTGAGGCTATCGAGCCTCATGCCGCAAAAAAAAAATCAAGCGCCGAAGCGCTTGATTTTAACATCCCTGGGCCATGCGAGCGTGGCCCAGGCAGCGCTGGCTGGCAGCACTTTTAACCAGGCTTACTCGGCGCTGTCTTCTGCGTCGCCTTCACCTTCGCCTTCTTCTTCGTCATCGCCGCGTACTTTCACTTTGGTGATGCTCAGAATGGCGTTGTCGTGCTCTTCACCATGGGACAGGTCAACGGAGGTGACGCCGGCCGGCAGGGTCAGGTCAGACAGGTGCAGAGTCGTGCCCAGCTCGACCTTGCTGATGTCCACTTCCAGGAAGTCCGGAAGATCTTTCGGCAAGCAGCTAATGGCCACTTCGTTGGCCAGTACGTGCAGTTCGCCGCCTTGGTCTTTGATGCCGACACACTTCTCTTCGTTCACCACGTGCAGCGGCACGTTAATGGTGATTTCGTGAGTAGCGTCAACACGCAGGAAGTCAGCGTGGGTCAGCAGCGGCTTGAACGGGTGACGCTGCAGGTCACGAACGACCACTTGCTCTTCTTTACCGTCGATCACCAGCTTGATGACAGAGGAGAAGAAGGATTCGTCTTCGATCGCTTTGTAGAACGCCGTTTTTTCTACGGAGATCGACTGAGCGCCTTTCTCACCGCCGTATACAACGGCCGGTACTTGTTGGTTCGCACGACGCAGGCGGCGGCTCGCACCTTTCCCCAGGTCGTTACGAACGCTGGCTTGCAGGATAAAATCAGACATGGAATTTGCCTCTTGGTTTAAGTAAGGAAACGCCGCCGCCCGCGACCAGACGACGACGTTTCCAGGGCCCCAAGTGGGGGCTCATAACGTCAGGCGTTAGTGAAACATCGCGCTGACGGATTCTTCGTTGCTGACGCGGCGAATGGCTTCCGCAATCAGGCCAGCAACGCTCAACTGGCGAATTTTTCCGCTGCGACGCGCGTGG
This sequence comes from Halomonas sp. McD50-4, assembly GCF_022348135.1. Classification (NCBI taxonomy): domain Bacteria; kingdom Pseudomonadati; phylum Pseudomonadota; class Gammaproteobacteria; order Oceanospirillales; family Halomonadaceae; genus Halomonas; species Halomonas sp. McD50-4. The sequence continues at coordinate 63,599 of NZ_JAKRFG010000007.1, forward strand.
TCGGCGAGCGGAATGGTGTCGGTCACGACAACCTCGTCCAGTACAGAGTTGGTAATGTTGTCGACCGCAGGGCCGGACAAGATCGGATGCGTGGCGTACGCGACAACGCGCGCAGCGCCGTGGTCTTTCAGGGCTTCACCGGCTTTACACAGCGTGCCGGCGGTGTCGATCATGTCATCGACGACCACGCAGGTGCGGCCTTCGATTTCACCAATGATGTGCATCACCTGGGCTTGGTTAGCCTGGGGGCGACGCTTGTCGATGATCGCCAGATCGGCGTTGAGCTGCTTGGCAATGGCACGGGCGCGTACCACGCCGCCAACGTCAGGAGAGACGACCACGAGATCGTCGTAGTTCTGACGCTCAATGTCGTCCAGCAGGATCGGTGAGCCGTATACGTTATCGACCGGAACGTCGAAGAAACCTTGGATTTGGTCAGCGTGCAGGTCCATGGTCATAACGCGGTCGACGCCTGCTTTCACCATCATGTCCGCCACGACTTTGGCGGAGATGGGAACACGGGCGGAGCGTACACGACGGTCCTGGCGGGCATAGCCAAAATAGGGAACCACTGCCGTAATACGGGTCGCTGAGGCGCGACGCAGAGCGTCGACCATCAGGATCAGTTCCATCAGGTTGTCGTTCGTCGGGGCACAGGTGGATTGCAGGATGAAGACATCCTTACCACGCACGTTCTCATTGATCTCGACCGCGATTTCGCCGTCGCTAAATTGACCCACCGTGGCGTTACCCATCCGGCTGTCTAAGCTCTCGGCAATCTTTTGAGCGAGTTCGGGATTGGCGTTCCCGGTGAAAACCATCAATTTTGACACGCGCAGCCACCTTTGCAGTGTTGGGGATCAGGGGAGAAAACGCAGATCAACATTAGCGTTGGCTGGGGTACCAGGATTCGAACCTGGGAATGCCGATACCAAAAACCGGTGCCTTACCACTTGGCGATACCCCAGCAATAACCTAATGCGATGACCGGGCGCTTTCAGCAGCCCAGAGCATCTTGTAGGGGAGAGGTGTTGAGTCCGCGCGCTACCCACGCTTGCCAGCGCCGATTAGCCAATTCAGCCACCGTTTGCGCTGCCTCTTTCGACTCGAAAGCGGCAAACAAACAGGCGCCTGTGCCCGTCAGTCGACTAGGTGCATGCTGCGCGAGCCAGTCAAGTGCTTCCGCGATGTGCGGGTAGCGTTTTTTGACGGTCGCCTCGCAGTCATTACGCCACTCGGCTACTCCCCCCTGCAGTGCGCGCGCCATAGTAATGGGGAGGCTGTCGCGTGTCAATTCCGAGTCTTGGAAGATCGCCGGGGTCGAGACGCTAATGCCGGGGTGAATGACCACGAACCATGGGGTGTCGAGAGTCACGGGCGTCAACTTTTCGCCGACGCCTTCTGCCCAGGCGCTGCGGCCCCGAACGAAAACCGGCACGTCGGCACCCAGCGCCAAACCGAGCTCGGCCAGGTGCGTATCGCCCAGTCCAAGCTGCCAGAGCCGGTCGAGCCCTTTGAGTGCGGTGGCGGCGTTGGAGCTGCCCCCACCCAAGCCGCCGCCCATTGGTAGGCGCTTCTCGATGGAAATCGTCGCGCCTAAGTGGGTGCCGCTGGCCTGCTGCAGTAAGGTGGCTGCCCGTACGATCAGGTTGTCATCGTGGGCCACTCCCGCTATCGGTGTGGTCAGTTCGATGATGCCATCTTGGCGCAGCGTGAAACTCAGGTAGTCGCATAGGTCGATGAATTGAAACAGCGTCTGCAGTTCGTGGTAGCCATCTGGGCGGCGCCCTACGATGTGCAGCATACGGTTCAGCTTGGCGGGAGCGGGTAGGGTAAGCGTTTGGGGTGTTGCGGACATGCCGTCTCTCTACTGCTAAGCGTATGAAAAGGGCTGGCGCTAGGCCAGCCCGAGAAGACTACTGTGACGCCTGCCACTGATTGACGACCAGGGTAATACGCACGTCGCCATAGTTCATCACTAGACGGCGCGGCAGCCACATGCCTTCTGCCTGCTCCCAGTCGCGGTAATCGATCTCCCAGCCATCCTGCTGCAAGAAGCTCGGAAAACCCAGCTCGTCGGTTTCTAGCTGGTAGCTGGCGTGATCGCCGGGCAGGCCGCGCACCCAGTCGGGCATGGCGCGCACCGGCAGCGACCAGCCAAGCTGCTCTTCCATCAAGGCTTCTGGCGTTTCGGCTTCGAAACGGCCTTCGCTGGTGGTCAGCGAGAAGCGGCCTTCACGGCCTTCCAGTACGCTACGGCCACCGCCGAAGGGACCGCTGATCAGCATGCGGAAATAGTAGGGTGTTTGGTTCCAGTCCAGGTTGGCGCTGGTGTTCTCCTGGGGGGTACGCAGTCCCGCTTTACCTACCAGGGTCCAGGTGTCGAACGCTTCGACCTCGGCCTGCTGGCGTTCCCATTGCCCTGCTTGGCGGCCGCTCTCATCGACCGGCGATTGGCTGGCACAGCCTGCCAGGGTGGCGATGGCCAGAGCCGCTACCCATAAGCGTGCAGCGCGGTAGCAAGAGGGCGTGCTAGAGGGGGCGCGGTGCAAAAAAGAGGTCAACATAACTGGCTCCATGTCATTGCTATTTACAAAGGTGGCTGTCGATTAAGAGAGCGCGCGGGCGCTAGTGCGCCCGCCAAGCGTAAGCCTTAGGGCGCGCGTACGGGCCTAAGTTCAGGATGGCGTTCTAGCAAATCATCGATTTGCGGGTGATACGCCGCGCGCTGAAGAATTCGCTCGATGAGCTCTCGCGCTTCATCGCTACGTCCCAGCGAGTGCAGAACCTCGGCGAGGTGCGCGGCAATTTCTTGGTCGGGCATTTGGGCGTAGGCACTCTCCAGCCACGCGAGTGCGTCATTGGGCTGGCCAAGTCGGAAGTATACCCACCCCATACTATCGAGTACTGCGGGGTTATTAGGGTCGGCCTCGTAGGCGCGCTCGATCAGGTCGCGGGCCTCCTCTAGCCTGCCAGCAATATTGAGATCGGCCAGAGTGTAGCCCAGCGCGTTCAGCGCATCGGCATTGTTGGGCTCGGTGCGCAGGATCTGACGTAAATCCTGCTCCATGCCGGCCAAATCACCTCTCTCCCAGGCGCGCATGGCACGCATGTAAAGAAGGCTGGTGTCATCCGGCGTGCGGGTGAGTTCACGATTCAGTAACGCCGTGGCGTCCTCTTGACGTGAGAGCTCGTCGAGCAGCTGTACTTCTAGCCGTACCAAGTCGCCAAAGTAAGCATCGTGGCGCATACGCTCGATGCGCAGAAAGGCGCGGGCGTCCAGCAGGCGGTCGTCGTCGATCAGCATGTTGGCCGCTGCGGCTCTGGCGGGAAGAAACTCGTTGCCCTCCTGCACTTGTCGATAGTAAAGAAGGGCATTGTCGACTTCATCTTGAGACTGCGCAATGGCACCCATCAGGAAGTAGACGAGGTTTGGGACGTTCTCTTGACCAATCAATGGTTGCAGCAGCCGATAGGCGGGCTCGCTGTGTCCCTCTTCTAAATAAAGCTGTGCGAGAGCAATACGTAGTTCCTGGTTGCCGCCATGACTATCGAGAAGCGCGTTGGTTTGCTCCTCGGCGGCGGTAATGTTGTTGAGCCGGATTTCTGCCTGAGCCAGCATGAGGATGAATCGCACGTCGTCCGGGGCAAGGTTCAAGCCCTGCTGGGCGGCTCGCTGTGCGCCACGGTGGTCGCCGGTTTCAAGTGCTAGACGGGCTTTGGCAAGCCATAGCGCGGATGACTCGGGGGCTTGTTGCTCCACCTCGTTCAAGTAGCGCTGCGCCGTTTGCGTTTCTCCTAGGGCGGCTTCGATCAAGGCGGTACCTAGCAGCACATCGCTATGAAACTCGCGCTGGGCGGCGTCGGGCTCGCCGAGGTAGCGTCGTAACTGCTGGGCTAGCAGGCGTAGCGGTGCCTCTTCCGCTACAGCGATTTCGGCAAAGGTGGCGATCTCACCGTTACCGCCAGCCCTGGCGATGGCGAGTCGTTGCTCAAGGCTGTCGAGCCAATCGCCACGCTGAAGCGACAGCGACGCTAACAGGCGGTTGGGCGTCTCTGCTTGTGGATCGAGCTCACGCCAGCGAAGCGCGGCGCTTTCCATCAACGCCGCGTCGTTACCAAACCGAGCAGCAAACGTGGCGCGTTCGGCAAGCCCCGGCGAGGTATAGCGCTGCGCGGCGTCGAGATAGCCTTGCCCAGCATAGCGGTAGTCGCCTCGCTGCCCGGCCAGCTCGGCGGCCAGCAGGGTGCTCAAGCCTGCGGCATCCAAGCCGCGTGTGATGGGGGGCGCCGATGCCATGGGATCATCGACACGAGATGGCGCGTCGTTACCCAGCAGCGAGGGCGAGAGCTGACAGCCGCTCAACATCAGCATGGCGGCCAGGGGGTACAGTGGAAAACCCGAAAACGAAAGGGGAATACCCAGAAGTGTTGCGCGATGGGGCATGCGTATCTCGATCAAGTGGCCGAGTGTTCAGCATAGCGGCTTGGCTGCCTGCGGCAAAGTGGTGTGCGCCAGAAGATGCTCGGCTGTGATAGAATGACTCTCCTTGAAAAAGAGCCGAGTCAGCGCAATTCACTTACAAAGCTGCTCTCTTAGACTTGTATCAGCAAGCCAAGAAACAATGACCGACAGTGACGTGACGACCGATCCACTAGCGAAGACGCATAACCCATGACGCTTCTTGCCCTGGGAATCAATCATCGTACTGCTACCGTCGCGGTGCGCGAGCAGGTGGCTTTTACGCCAACGCAGCTAGAAAGCGCGCTGGCCGAGCTGCGCAGCCTGCCTCACATCAGCGAAGCAGCGGTACTTTCGACGTGTAATCGCACGGAGCTTTACTGTGTGACGGATGCCGCCGGTGAGCAAACCGTATTGGACTGGCTGGGCCGTTTTCATAATTTGCGTGTGGAAGAGCTTACCCGCTGTGCCTACCACTACCACGATAACGATGCCGCGCGTCACTTGATGCGCGTGGCCGTTGGGCTGGACTCCATGGTGTTGGGCGAGCCACAGATTCTGGGTCAGTTGAAAGAGGCTTACCAGCAGGCGCGCCAGGCCAAGGGGCTGGGTGGCGAGCTGGAGCGGCTTTTTCAGCACACCTTTGCCGTGGCCAAACAGGTACGCACCGAAACCGGAATCGGCAAGAACCCGGTGTCGGTGGCCTATGCCGCCGTTAGCATGGCCAGCCGCATTTTCGATGATTTCAGTCGCGCCAATGCGCTATTGATAGGTGCGGGGGAGACCATCGAACTAGTGGCTCGCCACCTGCACGAGGCGGGGGTACGTCAGCTCACCGTTGCCAACCGTACCCGTGAACGTGCCGAACGGGTCTCCTCTTCGCTCGGAGGCACGGCGATTACCCTGCCGGAAATTCCCGACGCCTTGGAGCGTGCCGATATCGTCATCTCGTCCACCGCCTCGCCGCTGCCGATTCTGGGTAAGGGCATGGTCGAGCGGGCGCTGAAGAAGCGCCGCCATCGCCCGGTCTTCATGGTAGACATCGCCGTGCCCCGGGATATCGAGCCGGAAGTGGGGGAGCTGGCGGACGTGTTCCTGTATACCGTCGATGACCTGGAAGAGGTGATCGAGGAGAACCGGCGTCATCGCCAGGTTGCGGCCGACCAAGCCGAGTCGCTGATCGAACACGGCGTGGGGAGCTGGCAGCAGGAGCGGCGGGTACGCAATGGGGGCGAAGTGATTCGCGATTTTCGGCGTCACGGTGAATCGCTGCGCGACCAAGCCCGCGACCAGGCGTTGGAGCGTCTGGCCAAAGGCGAAGACCCCGCCAAAGTGGTCGAGCGTTTGGCGCACCAGCTCGCTAACCGGTTCATGCATCAGCCGACGCTGACCATTCGCGAAGCGGCTGCCCAGGAAAACCACGATTTGCTCAGCGCCGCGCCGCGCCTGCTGCTACCACCGAAGCCCGCCTTCGAGCAGCCTGCGCCCTCGGCAAAACGCCAGAAGGATGATACGCCCGCATGAAAGAGACTTTGCGCCAACGTTTAGACAGCTTTTCCGACCGGTTCGAAGAGCTGGCCATGCTGCTGTCGGATCCTGAGGTGATCAACAATCAACAGCGCTTTCGCGACTACTCCCGTGAGTACGCCGAACTCGAAGAGCTGGTCGCCGCGTGGAAGCGTTATCTCGACGTGGAACAGAGCATTGCCGACGCCGAGCAGCTCAGCCGCGACAGCGACCCCGACATGCGCGAGCTGGCCGAGATGGAGATCATCGAAGGCCGCGAGCAGTTGGAAACGCTCGACGTGGAGCTCAAGCGCCTGCTGATCCCGAAAGATCCCGACGATGGGCGCGGCGTCTTTTTGGAAGTGCGTGCAGGTACTGGCGGGGACGAAGCCGCTATTTTTGCGGGCGATCTGTTTCGCATGTACTCCCGCTATGCGGAAAAGCGTGGCTGGCGTGTCGAAGTCGTCAGTGCCAGCCACGGCGAGCAGGGCGGTTATAAAGAAGTCATCTCCCGGGTGAAGGGTGAAGGCGTCTACGCGCGGCTCAAGTTCGAGTCGGGCGCTCACCGGGTGCAGCGCGTACCGGCAACCGAATCGCAGGGGCGTATCCACACGTCAGCGTGCACCGTCGCGGTGATGCCCGAGGTGGACGAGGTGGGGGATATCGATATCAATCCGGCCGATTTGCGGGTTGATACCTACCGCTCCAGCGGTGCCGGTGGTCAGCACGTCAATACCACCGACTCCGCGATCCGTATTACCCACCTGCCCACCGGCGTGGTGGTGGAGTGCCAGGAAGAGCGTAGCCAGCACAAGAACCGTGCCAAAGCGATGTCGCTGCTGGCCGCCAAGCTCAAACGCAACGCCGTGGATTCACAGCGCCAGGAGCAGGCCGATGCTCGCCGCTCGTTGGTAGGGTCGGGGGATCGCAGCGAGCGAATCCGGACGTACAACTTCCCCCAAGGGCGCATTACCGACCACCGGATCAACCTGACGCTCTACAAGCTGACCGAAGTAGTGAGCGGCGAGCAATTGGACGACGTCATCGAGCCTCTGATTCACGAGTACCAAGCAGAACAGCTCTCGGCGCTGCAGGACGCTTGATGACGTTCGACGCCCTTCTGAAGAGCGCTGCCCAGCGGTTGCAGCGCGCCGGTTCGCCATCGCCACGGATCGATGCTGAGGTGTTGATGGCATTCGCTGCAAGCCGCAGCCGCACGTGGCTATACACTTGGGGCGATAGCGAATGCCCCACCTGGGAGCATGCTCGCTTTGACGCCTTGGTCGCCGCGCGTGCTCAGGGACAGCCGGTGGCTTACTTGACCGGAGAGCGCGAGTTTTGGGGCCTGCCGCTAGCCACCTCGCCCTCTACGCTGATCCCCCGTCCCGATACCGAAACGCTAGTGGACGTCGTGCTGGCGCGTGCCAAAGCGCCCAGCGGCAGGCTGCTCGATTTGGGGACGGGCACCGGGGCTATCGCGCTGGCCTTTGCCAGTGAGCGGCCGATGTGGCAAGTCATTGGGGTCGATGTTCGGCCGGAGGCAGTGTCGCTTGCCACTCACAATGCTCAGACACTGCACATCGCTAACGCAACTTTTTTGCTGAGCGACTGGTTTGCTTCGCTGGGAGTGCCGCCTGACGGCGATGCATTCGATATCATCGTGAGTAACCCGCCTTACATCGCCGCCGACGACCCGCATTTGTCCGAGGGTGACGTGCGCTTCGAGCCCCGTTCGGCGCTGGTGGCCGAGGGGGATGGCATGGCGGACTTGATGCATCTGATCATCGCTGCCCAAGCGTTTCTTTCTCCCAGCGGCTGGCTGGCGCTAGAGCACGGTTACCAGCAGGCTGCCTGCGTTCGCCAAGCATTGATGCAGGCGGGCTATCAAAACGTTGAAAGCGTACAAGACATCGGCGGCCATGAACGGGTTACCCTGGGGCATCTCGAATAACTGCCTGATTCATCAGTATTGGATCCTGCCATGAAACCAAAAAATAGAACGCTGGACCGTATCGACCTGAAGATTCTGCGCTGTCTGCAGGAAAACGCACGTATCTCCTATGTAGACCTTGCTTCGGAAGTTGGGTTATCCACAACCCCTTGTTTGGAGCGTGTCAAACGCCTGGAGCGAGCGGGCATCATCCGCGGCTACCAAGCCATTCTCGATCCCCGGGCGCTCAAGGCGAATTTGCTGGTGTTCGTCGAAATTAGTCTGGAAACCCAATCGCCGACGGTGTTCGACGAGTTCCGCCGAGCGGTCGAGAAGCTGCCGCAGATTCAGGAGTGTCACTTGGTCTCTGGGCAGTTCGACTATATTTTGAAGTGCCGCATTCCCGAAATGGCCGCGTATCGTCAGCTATTGGGCGATGTAGTGCTGACCCTTCCCGGCGTGAAAGAGTCGAAAAGCTACGTGGTGATGGAAGAGGTAAAGGAGAGCTTTAGCCTGCACATCCCCGATATCGAGGAGTTTGAGGATAAGTAACGCGATGATGGACGATCAGGCGCTGCTGCGCTATAGCCGCCAAATCATGCTGCCCGAGGTCGATATTGGCGGCCAGGAGCGCCTGAGTGCTGCTCATGCCCTGATCATTGGTGCCGGCGGGCTCGGCTCGCCGGTAGCGCTCTATCTGGCGGCGGCGGGCGTTGGCAGGATCACCATCGTCGATGCGGATCAGGTGGAGTTGACAAATTTACAGCGTCAAATTGCCCACCAGCAAGCCAGTCTGGGGGTCAACAAAGCGCGCTCAGCGAAGGAGCGTATGCAGGCGCTCAACCCGGAGTGCCATGTCGTGGCGATCGAGCAACATGCCGAAGGCGAGGCGCTCATGGACTTGGTGGCCTCGGCCGACGTAGTGCTGGACTGCACCGATCGATTCTCCAGTCGCTATGCCATCAATGCCGCCTCTCAGCGGGCGGGCGTGCCGCTGATTTCCGGTGCAGCGATTCGCTTTTCGGGCCAGTTGGCGGTGTTTGATCCCCGTGATGATGCCTGCCCCTGCTATGCCTGCCTCTACCCGCCAGGCGATAGTGACGACGAAACGTTGAGCTGTGCGGAGAGCGGGGTCATGGCCCCGCTGGTGGGGCTGATCGGCTGTTTCCAGGCGGTCGAAGCGTTCAAACTGATCAGTGGCGCGGGCAGGTCACATCAGGGCTTGTCCACCTTCGATGGCTTGAGCGGCCAGTGGCGCCATTTCCAAGTGCCGAGAGATCCTGCCTGCCCAGTGTGTAGCGCCCGCGCATAAAAGAACGCCCGCAGGGAGGCGGGCGTGACGTCACGGTCTTCACGTCAAAGGAACGAACTCAGTAGGGCGGTACGGCCGCCCTCTTAGCCAGTCATTCGCTTAATGACGAATCAGGTAGTCGAAGGCACCCAAGGACGCTTTGGCGCCTTCACCCATGGCAATGATGATCTGCTTGTAAGGCACAGTGGTCACATCGCCTGCGGCGAACACGCCGGGCACCGAGGTCATGCCGTGGGCATCGACGATGATCTCGCCACGCGGGGACATTTCGATGGGCGAGCCTTTCAACCACTCGGTGTTGGGCACCAAGCCGATTTGTACGAAAATGCCTTCCAGTGCGATGCTCTTCACTTCATCGGTATTGCGGTCTTTGTAAGTCAGGCCGTTGACACGGCTGCCGTCGCCAGTGACCTCGGTGGTCTGAGCGTTCAGCACGATGTCGACGTTGGGCAGGCTCTTCAGCTTCTTCTGCAAGACGGCATCGGCGCGCATTTCGCCCATGAACTCCACCAGCGTCACGTGACCGACGATGCCGGCCAGGTCGATCGCGGCTTCGACGCCCGAGTTACCGCCCCCGATGACCGCCACTCGCTTTCCTTTGAACAGCGGGCCGTCACAGTGGGGGCAGTAGGCAACGCCTTTGTTGCGGTACTCCTGTTCGCCAGGCACGTTCATTTCGCGCCAGCGGGCGCCGGTCGCCAGTACCAGGGTCTTGCTCTTCAGCTTCGCGCCAGATTCGAAGGTGACCTCGTGCAGGCCGCCATCGGCCTCCGCTGCTTTGAACGATGTAGCGCGCTGCAGATTCATGACGTCGACGTCGTACTCTTTGACGTGCTCTTCGAGCGCGCTGACCAGCTTGGGACCTTCGGTATGGGTGACGGAGATGAAGTTCTCGATGCCCATGGTATCGGCGACTTGACCGCCGAAGCGCTCAGCGGCAACGCCGGTGTTGATGCCTTTACGGGCGGAGTAGATCGCTGCCGACGCACCTGCTGGGCCGCCGCCGATGACGAGCGTATCGAACGCAGCTTTTTCGCTCAGCTTCTTCGCTTCGCGTTCTGCAGCGCCGGTATCGACCTTGGCGAGAATCTGTTCGAGGGTCATGCGTCCCTGGTCAAACGGCTTGCCGTTCAAGTAGATGCTGGGCACGGACATGATTTCGCGCGATTCGACTTCATCCTGGAACAGCGCACCGTCGATGGCGACGTGGCGCACCTTCGGATTAAAGATTGCCATCAGGTTCAGTGCCTGGACCACATCTGGGCAGTTCTGGCAGGAGAGCGAGTAGTAGGTCTCGAACAGCATTTCGCCGTCGAGATCCTTGATTTGGTCCAGCAGCGCTTGAGAGGTCTTCGGTGGGTGGCCACCCACTTGCAACAGCGCCAGTACCAGCGAAGTGAACTCGTGGCCCATGGGGATGCCAGCAAAGACCACGCCGGTCTCTTCTCCGGGGCGGTTGATGGCAAACGACGGGGTACGGCTGTCTTGCCCGTCGGTGTGCAGAGTAATCTTATCGGTGAGGCTGCTGATATCTTCCAGCAGACCCAGTAATTCACGTGACTTGGCACCGTCATCGAGGGACGCAACGATCTCGAACGGTTGAGTCACTTTTTCCAGGTAAGCTTTCAACTGATTTTTTAAATTGGCGTCCAGCATGACAGTGGCTTCCTCGCAGTCAGCAGTAAGTCGTTCTCGACCTAAAACGCTCGCTGCCGAGTCAGTCGGGCAGCCAATGGCGCTAGGGAAAACAGGGATGCGGTGATACGGGTGCTTAAACGGAACACCCGGGCCAAGTGCCCGGGTGTCATGCTGCCGGTAGGGCAGCGGTAGGCGAGTTAGATTTTGCCTACGAGATCCAGAGACGGGGCAAGTGTCTCTTCGCCTTCTTTCCATTTGGCCGGGCACACTTCGTTCGGGTTTTCACGAACGTATTGAGCTGCCTTCACTTTACGCAGCAGCTCTTCGGCGTTACGGCCAATGTTGCCAGCGTTGATTTCGACGATCTGGATTTTGCCATCGGGGTCAACGACGAAGGTGCCGCGCTCAGCCAGACCCGCTTCTTCGATGAGTACTTCGAAGTTGCGAGAAATTTGCAGGGTCGGGTCAGCGATCATCGGGTACTGAAGCTTGCCGATGGTTTCAGAGCTGTCGTGCCATGCTTTGTGGGTAAAGTGGGTGTCGGTAGATACGCTGTAGATTTCGACGCCCAGCTTCTTGAAGGCTTCGTAGTTGTCGGCCAGATCGCCAAGCTCGGTCGGGCAGACGAAGGTGAAGTCAGCCGGATAGAAGAAGAAAATGGACCACTGACCTTTCAGGTCCGCTTCAGTAACATCGATAAATTCGCCGTTCAGGTAGGCGGTGGCTTTAAACGGTTTTACTTCAGTGTTGATCAAAGACATTTAGAACGTCTCCATAAAGGGTGAATGGCAGTAAAAAAAGTTGTTGCTAATGGTAGCGGGCTACGACTAATAGCTAAAATTGGAAAAATGAATCTTTCCAATAGAAGTGGGCTATTGAACGATTTGGCTACCCTTCGCGACACTTGTTGTGGGGGCAGTGGGCGCTTAATACAAGAATTTTTCGGTGGCTCTTGCGGTAGGCGGCACTGCACCGCAAAATTCGCACGGTTGCGAGAATCGCCTAAGCTGTTTTCAACTGCGTTGAGTCGGCGTACAGCGCCTTCATTCAAAGAGCAGTCGGTTGCCGACCGTGGGCTGTGGTGACGTGAATTTTACATTTTAGGAGCAGGTAGATGGGGAACATCCAAAAACTTTCAGCGGCCGTTACGGCCATCTCTTTTGCCGTAGCGGCTGCCGCTGCCCACGCTGAGGAAGTGCGGGTATATAACTGGTCTGACTATATCGCCCCGGAAACGCTGGAGAAGTTCACCGAGCGTACCGGTATCGAAGTGACGTACGATGTGTACGACAGTAACGAAATTCTCGACGCAGCGCTCTTGTCGGGCCGTTCTGGCTACGACGTGGTGGTGCCGTCAACGTACTACTTTACCCGCCAACTCAAAGCGGGCGTTTTCCAGCCGCTGAACCATGAGCTGCTGCCGAACCTGGACAACCTCGACCCGGAGCTGATGGCCAATCTCGAAACCATCGACCCAGACAGCGAATACTCCGTTCCTTACATGTGGGGCACCAACGGCATCGGTTATAACGTCGAGCGAGTGACCGACATTCTCGGTGACGACGCTCCGTTGGATAGCTGGGCACTGCTGTTCGATCCAGAGATTACCACTAAGCTGAGCGAAGCGGGCTGTGGCCTATCGATGATGGATTCGGGCGATGAAATGCTATCGCCTGCCATGGTGTACCTTGGCTTGGATCCGCTGAACGAGACCGTCGAAGATATCGAAGCGGCTGGTGAGCTGATTGCCAACGTTCGCGACAACATCACTTACTTCCACTCCTCGCGCTACGTCTCTGACCTCGCTAATGGCGACATTTGTGTGGCGGCGGGTTACTCCGGCGATATCTTCCAGGCCGCTGCGCGTGCCGAAGAGGCGGGTCGTGATTTCACCATTGGCTATAGCATCCCGAAAGAGGGCGCTGCGCTTTGGTTCGACATGATGGCGGTGCCGGCCGATGCGCCGAATCCTGAGAATGCCCACGCGTTCATCAATTTCATTCTCGACCCGGAAATCGCTGCCGAGATCAGCGAGTACGTGCGTTACGCCAACCCCAACTTGGCTGCTAACGAGTATCTCTCTGATGAGCTGATCAACGACCCGGCCATTTACCCTGAGACCGACGTAATGAAGAACCTTTACGTCCAAGTCGAAAAACCCCAGGAGCTGCTGCGTGCTCGAACGCGCACCTGGAACCGCGTCAAATCTGGACGTTAATGCCAATCATCGTCTGACGGCGAGCCGGGCAGCTGCCCGGCTCGCTGTTTGTCTTTTATCGCCCGGTCTTTCGGGCCTTTTGATGGGAGTGGCGAATGGTCACTACGCCCCTGTCGAACGACGTTCCCTCTGCTTCGTCTGCCGTACCTCCTCAGGCTCGCGCCCAGGGTAAGACGCCTCGTTTTGCCGAGGATATCGTTTTAGAGGTCAAGCGTTTGAGCAAGCGGTTCGATGATGCGCTTGCCGTAGATGACGTGAATTTGCAGGTTAAGCGCGGCGAAATTTTTGCCTTGCTCGGCGGTTCTGGCTCGGGTAAGTCGACGCTACTGCGCATGCTGGCGGGGTTCGAGACGCCCAGCGAGGGGCGCATTTTGCTGAGTGGCGAGAACATCACCGAGATGCCACCACATAAACGGCCCATCAACATGATGTTCCAGTCGTATGCGCTGTTTCCGCACATGACTGTGGCCCAAAACATTGCTTTTGGTTTGAAGCAGGACAAGTTGCCGAAAGCCGACATCGAGACGCGCGTGGCTCAGATGCTCAAACTGGTGCACATGGAGCGTTTCGCCAAGCGCAAGCCCCATCAGCTCTCAGGCGGTCAGCGTCAGCGGGTGGCCTTGGCACGCTCGCTCGCCAAGCGACCCAAGCTTCTGCTGCTCGATGAGCCCATGGGCGCGTTGGACAAAAAGCTGCGCACCGAAATGCAGCTGGAGGTGGTCGAGATCATCGAGCAGGTCGGCGTCACCTGCATCATGGTGACCCACGACCAGGAAGAAGCCATGACCATGGCCGACCGCGTGGCGATCATGGCCGACGGCTGGATCGAGCAGGTGGGCTCACCGGTGGATATCTACGAAAGCCCCGCGAGCAGAATGGTGGCTGAATTCGTTGGCACGGTGAATCTGTTCGAAGGGGAGATCATCGAAGACGCCGCCGATCACTGCCGCATCGAATCACCCGCGCTTTCTCGGCCAATCTATATCGACCACGGTATTACGACCCAAGCGGTCGATCGCCGGGTGTGGGCGGCGCTGCGCCCTGAGAAAATCTGGCTCACCCGCGAACAGCCAACGTGTGAGTACAACTGGGAAGCGGGCAAAGTGGACGATATCGCTTATTTGGGTGGTTACTCGCTCTACTACGTGCGCACCACCTCCGGGCAGATGATCAAGGTCAGCATGGCCAATACCGAGCGTCGCGGCGACCGCCCTACCTGGGAGGATAGCGTGTACGTTTACTGGGAAGACCACAGCGCTATCGTGCTGAACCGCTAATGCCCAGGTGGATGAGAGGAGATTGCCTATTATGACGCCATCTCGCGTTTCAGGCGTGATCAAGCGGATGCAGCTAGGCCGTCGCGCCGTGATTGCACTTCCGCTGGTGTGGCTGACGCTGTTTTTCCTGCTCCCGTTCGCGCTGGTGCTGAAAATCAGCTTATCCGAATCGGCCATCGCCATTCCGCCCTATGGGCCGCTGGTGGAGTATGCCGACCAAACGCTCAACATTTTTCTGAATTTAGGCAACTATCTGTTTCTGTTGTCCGATTCGCTCTATGTGGCCGCCTACTGGGGGTCGATCAAAACCGCGTTCATTGCCACGGCGGTGTGTTTGCTGATTGGCTACCCGATGGCGTATGCCATGGCGCGTGCGCCAGGGCGCTGGCAGCTGGTTCTGCTGCTGTTGGTGATGCTGCCGTCGTGGACGTCGTTTCTGATTCGGGTTTACGCTTGGATGGGCATTCTCAGCAATAGCGGGTTGATCAATAACCTGCTGATGGGGCTTGGTCTCATCGATGCCCCGCTGCGGATGATGAACACGCAATTCTCGGTGATCGTAGGCATCGTCTACGCTTACCTGCCGTTCATGGTGCTGCCGCTGTACGCCCACCTGACGCGTTTGGATAATTCGCTGCTGGAAGCGGCATCGGACCTTGGGTCACGTAAATTCAACACCTTCTTGAAGGTCACGCTGCCGCTCTCGATGGGGGGCATCATTGCGGGCTCGATGCTGGTGTTCATCCCAGCGGTCGGTGAATTCGTGATTCCCGAACTGCTGGGCGGCCCCGATACGTTGATGATTGGTAAGGTGTTGTGGGAAGAGTTCTTCCTCAATCGGGATTGGCCCGTGGCCTCGGCGCTCGCCATGGTCATGCTGCTGCTATTGCTCGTCCCTATCGTGTGGTTCCACCGCTACCAGTCACGGGAGCTTGAAGAATGATCAGATCGCATCGGCGCCCAAGTTTTACCACCGTGATGCTGGTGCTGGGGCTGCTGTTTTTGTACCTACCCATGGTCGTTCTGGTGGTGTATTCGTTCAACGAATCACGCCTGGTGACGGTGTGGGCCGGGTTCTCCACCCAGTGGTACGGTGAGCTATTCCGCGACCAGCAGATTTTGTCGGCGGTGTGGACCAGTTTGAAAATTGCCTTCTTTGCCGCCAGCATGGCGGTGTGCCTGGGAACGGTAGCGGCCTTCGTCATGACCCGCTACGGACATTTTCGAGGTAAAACGGCACTCTCGAGCATGGTGACTGCGCCGCTGGTGATGCCGGAAGTCATCACCGGTCTGTCGCTGCTGCTGCTGTTCGTGCAAATGGCGCAGCTAATAGGTTGGCCTGCTGACCGTGGCATGGCGACCATTTGGATCGCCCACACTACGTTTTGTAGTGCCTACGTGGCGGTGGTGGTCGCCGCTCGCCTGCGGGAAGTGGACCGCTCCATCGAGGAAGCGGCGATGGATTTGGGCTCGCCCCCGGTCAAGACGTTCTTCTTCGTGACGCTCCCGGTGATCTCCCCGGCGCTTGCCGCTGGCTGGTTGCTGGCGTTTACCCTCTCGCTGGATGACTTGGTCATTGCCAGCTTTGTGTCGGGCCCGGGTGCGAACACGCTGCCGATGGTGGTGTTCTCATCGGTACGGATGGGCGTGTCGCCGAAGATCAACGCGTTGGCGACGTTGATCATTTTGACGGTGTCGTTGGCGACGCTGCTGGCGTGGTATTTCATGCGCCGCAGCGAGGCCAAGCGTCAGGCGGCCATGCAGCAGGCCGAAGGGGCTTGAATAGAGTTCGAGCGCCGCTAGAGCACGTCGTCATCACGGCCGGTGATGACGGCTTCTAGCTCGCCGGTCATCGGCGAAACGATGGCTTGAAGTTGGATGGGCGCACAGCACTGATGACAATCTTCCCAGGTATCATGGCTGCCCTGTGAGATGTCGATCACGAAGGTGAGCGGGGTGTCACAATAAGGGCAGTGAAAATCGTGATGGATCAACGCGTCGTCTTGCATGGTGTTTGCCCTTTTTAACGTTACACTGGCTGAAGCATGGACATGATGACTCAGTGTAGCAGTGCGCTTTACAGGCAGGCGCCTGCTGCGCGAATCAGGTAGGATA
This sequence comes from Halomonas sp. McD50-4, assembly GCF_022348135.1. Classification (NCBI taxonomy): domain Bacteria; kingdom Pseudomonadati; phylum Pseudomonadota; class Gammaproteobacteria; order Oceanospirillales; family Halomonadaceae; genus Halomonas; species Halomonas sp. McD50-4. The sequence continues at coordinate 80,057 of NZ_JAKRFG010000007.1, forward strand.
TCAGCGGGTTTTCCCGAATCACCTAGCGAGATGAGAGCGATGATGAAACGATACATGGCAGTTGCGGCCCTAGCGGCCTTCCCAATGGTCGCCCAGGCAGATACACCGAATTTGACGCCCGGCGAGTGGGAGTTCGTCAGCGTAACTAGCGTCAGTGGCGATATGCAGATTCCCGATCAAACCGAAACCGAGCGTCAGTGCATTACCCAGGCAGAACTGGAAGGCGCTGAGTTCGGTTTCATCGAAGAGGAAGAGGGCTGCGAGCTGCTGGACCAAGAGATGAATGCCGATGGCCTCTCCTACAGCATGGTATGCCGCGCAGAGGGTGGCGAAGCCACCATCGATGGCGAAATGCGCTTCATGGGTGAGCAGATCGAAGGCACCGTGGATATTCTGACGCAGTCGCCCATGGGCGAACTGACCATGAACACGACGATCGAAGGCGAGCGTATCGGTAACTGCGAATAAGCACTCCCGTTACGATAGCCTAAACCACCAAGGGCGCCCACTGGGCGCCCTTGGTGTCTCTACTGCCCGTCGATTCATCGCTCTGGCGTTTCCAGCGGCGTGTGTGGCGCCGTCGGGGCATTGGCGATCTCCTCTTCGAGCTGACGCTTGACCGCCCCAGGCGAGCCGGAGTAGCGGGCCAGCAGGTCGTAGGCCACCGGCACGACGAACAGCGTAAAGAGGGTGGCAGCCCCGACGCCTGCCATGATGACCGTGCCGATCACTAGGCGTGACTCGGCCCCCGGGCCGCTGGAGATGATCAGCGGAATGGCACCGGCCATGGTGGTGACGGCGGTCATCAATATGGGCCGCAAACGCGTCACCGAGGCTTCGATCAGCGCCGAGCGAAACCCCTGGCCCTCATCGCGCAGTTGGTTGGCGAACTCGACGATCAAGATACCGTTCTTGGCCGCCAAACCGATCAGCAGTACTAGGCCGACTTGGCTATAAATATTCAGCGACTGGCCGCTGAGTAGCAGCGCGAGCAGCGCACCGCTCATGGCGAGTGGCACCGTCAGCATGATGACGAAGGGGTGAATCAGGCTCTCGAATTGAGCCGCCAGCACCAGGAAGACCACCACCGCGCCGAGGATCAGCAGAAACGTCGTTGCGCCGCTGGCCTGCTGGAAATCCCGGGAAGGCCCGGCCACGTTGGTTTGTACCTCTTCCGGTAGAAGCGTATCCGCGGCGTCTTGGAGGTAGGCCAGCGCTTCGCCAAGGGGATAGCCGTCAGCGAGGTTTGCTTCGATCGTGATGGCGCGTACCCGGTCAAATCGGTTCAGCGTGCTAGCCCCGGCAAAATCGGACAGTGTCACGAGACTGGCCAGCGGGATCAGTTCGCCCGTGCGCGCCGAGCGCACCTGAATGTTATCCAGCGCTCGCGGGCTGTTTTGGCGGCTGCGGTCGCCTTCCACGATGACGTCGTACTCTTCACCGTCATCTACATAGCGCGTCACGTTACGCCCACCTAGCAGGACTTCTAGTGTGCGGCCTATTTCGGTCACCGTAACGCCCAACGATGCGGCGCGTTCGTAATTGATATCCACCCTTAGCTGGGGCTGGGTTTCGTCGTAGTTGCTCTCGATGGCGGTCAGGCGCGGGTTGTTTTCCCGTACGTGGTTGATCAACCGATCACGCCAGCGGGCAAGATCTTCATAGGTGCCGCCGCCCAAGACGAACTGAACGGGCTTTTGTGTACGCTGGCCAAAGCCTTGGCGCATCACCGGAAAGGCTTGGACGCCAGGCAGCGAGCCAAGCTGTTGGCGCACGTCAGCCATGATCTCCCAGGCACTGCGGCGGCTGCCCCAGTCAGCCATATTGACGATGATGAACCCACTGTTAAAGTTTTCGATATTGCCGAATCCACGCGGGGCGCGCACGACCACGCGTTCCAGCTCGCCGCTCTCTACGAAGGGGGTTAGCCGCGCCTCGATTTCGTCCATGTAGTCCATCATGTAGTCGAATGTGGCGCCTTCGGGCCCATTCACCAGCACGATGAAGTTACCGCGATCCTCCTGGGGGGTGTACTCGTTGGGCAGCGCCGATGCGAGCCACGCCGTACCCGTGATCAGTAAAGCAAACAGCGCCACCACCAGCCATTTGGCTGCCAATACGGTTTCAAGAGCGCATTGATAGCGGCGCTTAGTGCCGTCCAGCAACCACTGTACGCCTTGGCCAATACGACTGTCGTGCATGCCGGGCTTGAGAATCTTGGAGGCCATCATCGGCGTTAGCGTCAGCGCGAGTAGGGTAGAGACGATCACCGCCGCCGCCATGGTCAGGGCAAATTCCGAGAACAGTCGGCCGATGTCGCCTTGCAGCATGCTCAGTGGTACAAAGACGGCGACCAGCACCAGGGTGGTGGCGATCACTGCAAAGGCGATTTGTCGCGTGCCACGAAAAGCGGCCACTAGCGGGGTTTCGCCATAGTCATGCATGCGTCGATTGATGTTCTCGAGTACCACGATGGCGTCGTCCACGATCAGCCCGATGGCCAGCACCAGGGCAAGCAGGGTGAGCAGGTTGATGGAGAAGTTCATTGCCGCCAGCGCCGTGAACGCGCCAATCACGGCAATCGGTACCGTGACGGCGGGGACCAGGGTCGTACGTAGATTGCCTAGGAACAGAAAAATCACGATGACGACAAGGCCCATGGCAATAAAGAGCGTCATGACGACCTGCTCGATGGCACCAGAGACAAACACTGAGGCATCGTAATTGAGGGCAAGCGACATGCCCGCGGGCAGCGTGCCCTGCAGCCGCTCCAGCTCCTGTTGCACCGCCTCAGACAGCTCGATCACGTTGGCGGTGGACTGCATGATCATCCCCAGCCCCACCATGGGCACACCGTTGGCTCGGAACACCGAGCGATCTTCTACTGACCCGACTTCCACGCGGGCGACATCGGCAAGACGTACCAAATAACCGTTGTTGCTTTGAGTGAGCGCTAGGCGCTGAAAATCATCGGCGGTGGCGAAGCTGCGCGGCAGACGGACGATGAACTGACGGTCATCGGACTCGATCGAGCCAGCGGGTAGCTCGACGTTCTCGGCGCGTAATGCGTCTTCTACATCGCCCACGGTTAGGCCGCGAGCCGCCAGTGCGTTACGGTCGAGCCACACGCGCATGGCGTAATCTTGGCCGCCGCCGACACGCACGCGGGCAACGCCGGGTTGCACCGACAGGCTATCAACGAGAAAGCGGTTGGCGTAGTCGGTGAGTTCGGCAATCGAGTAGTCCGCCCCCGACAGGCTCAGCCATACGACGATCTCTTCGCTGCTATCGGCTTTGGTGACTTCTGGGTTGTCGGCGTCGTCTGGGAGGTTGCGCAGCGCGCCGGAGATGCGGTCGCGTATATCGTTTGCCGCGGCGTTGATATCCATGGTGATGGCGAACTCGATTTCGATACGCGAGCGGCCATCTTCACTTTGAGAGGTGATCAGTTCGATACCTTCGACCCCGGCAATACGGTCTTCCAGCACTTGGGTAATACGTGTTTCTACCACACTTGCTGAGGCGCCGGGGTAGCGTGTATCGATACTAACGATGGGCGGGTCGACCGTGGGATACTCTTGAAGCGGTAAGCGATTGAGCGCCAGCAGTCCAAAGGCGATGATTAGCGCCGCAATCACCATGGCGAGCACGGGCCGCTGGACGGAAATATCGGATAAACGCATTAGCGATCAGCCTCCAGCAGCGAGCGAATATCCGTCGTTTCGTCGGCAATGCCCAGTAGCCTGACCTCTTGGCCTTCTCGGGCGAGCTGTAGGCCGTGGATCACGACCAAGTCGCCTTCACGAAGGCCTTCGAGGATTTCGACCTCGCCACTGCGTCGCTCGCCAATAGCGACCTCACGGCGTTCTAAGCGCGGGGCCTCCTGCTGTTGAATTACCATGACGAAATGGCGGTTGCCACTGGGCTGAAGGGCGGCTTCAGGGAGCACGAGCGTCTCGCGCACGCGCTGTTGCACGATGACCTCCATCAGCATGCCGGGGCGCAATTTCAAGTCGGGGTTGGCAAGCTCGGCGCGAACGTTCACGCTGCGGGAGGTGGGATCGATGCGCGTGCCGATACTAGCAATTTCCCCGCGAAACACCTCGTCTGGATACGCTGCGGTGGTGGCCGTTAGGCTCAGCCCGGCAGAGAGTCGGCCCAAAAACACCTCAGGCAAGGTGAAGTCGAGCTTCATGACGTCGAGCTTGTCGAGGGTCACCAGCGCCATACCTGGGGTGACGAGCGTGCCGACACTGACATCACGAAAGCCGACCCTGCCGCTAAACGGTGCAAGGATACGATAATTCTCGAGTCGCGCTTCTAGCGCTTGGGCATCGGCTTGCGCTTGGCGGAGCTGGGATTGCGTATCTTCGACGTCGGCTCTGGCCGCTAAGTTACGCTGCTGCAGCTGCGAGGCGCGGCCGGATGCATTGCGCCGCTCATCGGTGAGCGCTTGCGCTGCTCTCAATAGTGCCTGCTCTTCGGCATCTTCCAGACGAATGAGTAAGCGGCCACGCTCGACCTGTTCACCATCGTCAAAGTTGATCTCCGCGATGGTGTCGGTGACAGTAGCGGATAATGTCACGCTCTCGTCGGCGCTCAAAGTGCCCAGCGCTTCCAGCGGGTCCGACCAGGTGTCGGACGCTACTTGATACCCAATGACGGGTGGGGGTGTTTGCGCGCTGGCAAGAGTGGCCCAACCAAGCAGTAGTAAGAGGCCACAAAAGGTGCGTTTCGATGCAGGCATAAGTGTCTCGATATCATTCACGGACTGGGTGCTTTACGCTCCACCGTCCAGGCCGGTGTCAGCCCCTAGGCGCAGCGGTGCCGTACCGCCAAGCGAAATATTGTGCTCTTCTTGTACTTTAAGGATGATAATGTACAGCAATGTAGTGCTTTTTACCTGTTAAAATACCCGCCTATTCTTTTTGGGAGCCTTTGTAATGGTCTTCGACGTCGTGGTCATTGGCGCGGGCGCCGCTGGTTTGATGTGCGCGGCGCAGGCAGGCTATGCCGGGCGACGTGTCTTAGTGCTCGACCATGCCAACAAAGCGGGTAAAAAAATCCTAATGTCGGGGGGAGGCCGCTGTAACTTTACCAATCTTGATACGGCGCCTGGGCATTTTTACTCTGAAAATCCTTATTTTTGTATCTCCGCATTAAAACGTTACCGTCCAGAACACTTCGTATCGCTCGTGGAAGCCCATGGCGTCGAGTATGTAGAAAAAGCGCCTGGACAATTGTTTTGCGCCGATTCCGCTAAAGAGATCGTTCGGGTGCTGATGACCGAGTGTGAGTGGGCTGGGGCAGAGGTGGCACTGAAAACCTCCATCTCGCGCGTGGAGCGCCAAGGGGAGGGCATGCGCCTGACCACCTCCATGGGGACCATCGATGCAGGCGTGGTCGTGGTGGCTACAGGGGGGCTCTCCATTCCCACCATGGGGGCGACGGGATTTGGCTACGACATTGCGCGCCAGTTCGGCCTGGAGGTGCTGCCCACTCGCCCCGGCTTGGTGCCGTTTACCCTGAGCGATAGCTGGAAAGAGCGGGTCGCAGCGCTTTCTGGCGTCAGCCTGCCCTCGGCGGTGAGTTGCAAGGAGACGCGCTTTGTCGAGCCGATGCTGTTTACCCACCGAGGGCTGTCTGGCCCCTCCATGCTGCAGATCTCCAGCGTGTGGGAGTCTGGTAGCGCGATTACCATTGACCTCATGCCGGGTGAAAACGTCGCGGAGGCCTTGCGTCATGCGCGGCAGGAAACCCCTAAGCGTCTATTGTCTACCTGGCTTGGCGAGCGTTTTCCCAAGCGCTTTGCCCAAGCATTGCAAGAGTGGTACCCCAACGCAGAGCTGGCTAGTCCGCTGGCCCAGTACAGCAATGAAGCGCTTGATGTGTGGGCTCAGCGGCTCAACCACTGGCAGCTAAAACCGGCGGGTACGGAAGGGTGGCGCACGGCGGAGGTGACGATGGGCGGGGTAAGTACCCATGCTATCTCATCGAAAACTTTCGAAGTCAAAGACCTACCGCAGCTGCGCTTCATTGGTGAGGTGCTGGATGTGACGGGGCAACTAGGCGGCTATAACTTTCAGTGGGCATGGGCTAGCGGTGTTGCCTGTGGACAAGCGTGTTAAGTGTCATCGACACGCATTAAACAAGCCGCTGCGGTAAGTGAGCCGCAGCGGCTTGTCGGATCATCCTTATCGCAGGCGTAGCGGTCAACGGACGATTATGTCGCCACTTTGGCAAGGAGCTTCAACTTTCGAAAGAGCATGTAACCTGCCAGTGCCTTACGACCTAGCACCATGGCACCGCCTGGATGACGTGCAATGCGTAACGCAGCAATGCCGCCAATGGCGTAAAGCGGCAGTTTGATGCTTTTCCAATGACGTTCCAGCGGGGAAGAGGCATGTAGCAACGTGTCGCTATCGACCAGTATGTCGATACGCTGCTGCTCCAGTTCGGCGAGCAGCGCCGCCTTGCGCTCTGCTCGACTGAGTGGTTTAACGACGCTATCGTGACGGGTCATCCTCATTCACCTCTAGCAAGGCCCGGTCCGCCGCAAGCTGCTTTAACGTTTCTTTGAGCAGCGTATGACGCTTGGCTTGACGAAGTGCTATTACGGCGAGTAGTACGCTGAGTGCAATCAGTACACCAGCACTCACGCTGATGGCCGTGAGACGATACGTGTCCCAAAAAAGCACAATGACAAGAGCCGTTAGCGTAGCAATGCCAAGAAGCAGTAATAGCAGGCTGGCACCAGCAAGCAGCAGTAAGACTAATAAGCGGGCGCGCTCTTCCTCTAGTTCCAAAACCGCCAAACGCAGGCGGGTCTCACTGTTGGCAACCAGTGTTTTTAGCAGGCGTTTGGCGGCGGAAAAGACACGTTGGGTAGGACCCAAAGCCATTAGCGACGTCCGAGGAGCATACCAACGACAAGGCCCGCTGCGGCACCAAGGCCGATGCTGGTCCAGGGGTTCTCACGGACGTAACGATCACAGCAATCGACCTGCTCTGAAAGTGTCTCGCGGGTATCTTCGTAAAAACGTTCACCGCGGGCTTCTAGGCGGGCACGGGTATCCTTCAAACGTCGTTCGGCACGCTCACGCAGGTCGCGCATTTCGCCGCTAGCATCCTTGGAGGTGGCGTTCATCAGCTCTTCGACGGTTTCGCTGAGGTGACGCAGATCCTCTTTGAGCTGGTCAGCACGGGCAGAGGTGTCTGTATTACGTTTTGCCATGATGTCTTCCTTTGACGAGTGAATGAATTACGACTTCAGCATAGCAGTCATCATCATATAGACAACCTTACTGGCTTAACGGTTCAGCCCAGTGGCGCTGAACAGTGGGTTGAGGCTAAAACCAAGGCTCAGGCGATGCACGCGGTGGTTGTAATCGATCATGCTCTCGCCGTAACCGTAGTAATACTGCACATGGGTGCGCACGCCGTTGAACGCGGGCCAGCTGTAATCGATCTGCGTGCCGTAGTTGCCGGCGCTAGGGTTGCCACGCAGTTGACCGGCAAATTCATGGTTGTTTTGCAGGCGCTTGGCGAGGCGAATGTCGCCATAGCCGACGAAGCGCTCGATATCGGGGTTGTCATCATCGCTATCCGACTCGGGCACGCGCCAGTGGGGCGCCAGGGTGAGCGCCCAATCGCCGCTTTGGAAGGTGCTTTCCAAGTACACTCGGTTCCAACTGCGCGAGAGCGGATCGGAGCGGCCATTTGATTGATGGATGAACGACACGCGGTTGCGGGTGTTCACCCATCCCAAGGCACTCCAGGCGTTGTCGAAGTCGATAAACACTTCGGGCTCATAGTTGGTTTCGCGAAACGGCGAGGAGGCATCGGTGTTGTACGCCTGCCACCAGCTACGCTGGGTATACGCAAAGTAAACGTCGCCTATGTCACCGAAGACATTTTCGGCCAAATTGAACTTGGCACTGAATTGAAATTTGACCTCACCACTATCCGGTTGAACGTCGTCTGTGATGCTGCGGAAATTCTCGACGTTTTGATTCGTGTTGTAGCTAATGGGGAACAGATAGTTGGTGCGATGCGTCGTGATGGCGAAGGGGTTACGTGACGACTCTTGTTCCAACTGTCGCCGTTCGCTCAGGTCTTCGAGCGCTACTTCGACTGGCAGCGGCGCTGGTTCGATACCCTGGGCGGCATCTTCGGGTGCTTCGATTTGCTGAAGCTGCTGGCGCAACTGGTAGAGTTCGGTATTGAGCGCTTGAATGCGCGCTTCAATGTCTTCTCGGGAATCGGCTATGGCGCTTTGACTGAGCACGGTCGCGCTCACAAATGTCGCCAAACCGGTGAACAGCAGTTTTCGGGTAACCATCAACGTGGCTCGCAAATTAAGAGTAGAGAGATGCCAGCATTGTTTCTATACATGCCGCTTGTGTAAGTCAACTCCGTATGGCGACGTGCTGACAATATTGCGTCGAGCTGTCTTACCCATGACAATGGCTATCTCGCCCGACATCGCGGGCCGATATGTCTATGAGGCATCCGTCACGTGGTTAGAAATGCCCTGAAAGCCGCCATCGGCTGCCTGTTTGTGGTAGTGCTGTTGGCGGAAACCGCCATCGCTCAAAGCACCTCGATCGAGGGCGTTCCTCCTCAAGCTGAGCTCTCCGAACGCTTGGCAGTCATTGAATCTCTTGAAACTGAGCCTACCGCTGAGCAGCAGCGTGACCAAGCGGCGTTGACCGCTGCATTGCAGGCATATGAGCGGCTCCAAGCGATCGAAGAGCGTCAGCAGGCACTCGAGCAGCGGGTCAGTCAGGCGCCTGAGCAGTTGCTACGCCTGGAGCGTGAGCTCAACGCTGCGCAAGAGGAGAGTCTGCAGCTGTCGGTCGATAACCTTAGCGATATGCCTTTAGAGGCTTTGGAAGCCGAACAAGCGGATGCCGTGATCGAACTGCAGCAGCTCCAGAGCCAAATGGCCGAGGTGAATTCCCAACTCCTTGCGGCGCAAACGCTGCCCGAGCGGGCGCAACAGGCCATTTCCGAGGCGCTGCAGCGGGCTGAAACACTGCGTCGTGAGCACGATACCCGAGCCGCGCTGCTCGCCGACCGCCAGCTTTCGGCCCGTGAGGATGCGCAGCTCATTCAGTGGCGCTTAGAGCGAGCGGTGGCCGAGCAAGAGGTCACCCTGAACCAGCGGGAGTTGAGCGCTAACAGTCGCCTGCGCGAGCTGGCTCAGCAGCGTCGTGACCTGATTGCCTTGCAAATCGACCAGCAAGAGCAGCAGCTCAACCTGCTCCAGGGCGTGATCGACCGCCAGCGACGTCTTCAGTCTGAACAGGCCATTGCCGACGCCGCCAAGAACGATCCATTGATCGCCGAGGGGCACCCTGTCGTGCTGAATGCACAGCAGATCAACCAAACGCTTAGCCTGGAGCTATTGCGGGCGACGGACCGTGCCAATGGCATCGTGCGCGAAAACATCGAGGCGCAGCGCCAGTTGGAGCATGTTCGCCAGCTCCAGCGCAGCCTCAACGAGCAGATGGAGGCGATTCGCGGCAGCCAACTGTTGTCGCGTATTCTTCGCGAACAGCGTCAATCGCTACCCGTTGTGGTGCCGCGCCGGGATTTGCAAGATGAGATCGCCGATCTGCGTTTGAAGCAGTTCGATCTCATCCGCCAGCGCGATCAACTCCGGCAGGGCGAGCGACTGGCAGCTCAGCGCCTGGAAGAGGCTGGCGTCGATGTCACGCCAGGGCTGGTGGATTCTCTGACCCGCTTGTATCAATCCCGACGCGAGCTGGTCGAGCAGCTCGAACAAGCATACGGCAACCTATTGAGCTCGGCTATCGAGCTACAGCTCAATCAGCAGCAGCTGCTCAGCACGACACAAGATTTACGCACTACCATCGATGAGCAGCTGTTTTGGGTGGCCAACAGTCGTCCTCTAGATGTGAACTGGCTGCGCCAACTGCCCCAGCATCTTCAGCAGGAGTGGCGGGAAGGGGAGTGGCGCGCGGTGTTGCCTACTCGTTGGAAAGGGCTCTCATGGGACATGTTGGTGGGCGCGCCACTGCTGCTGTTGAGCGTGGTTTTAATCGCTTTGCGCGGGCATATCAAAGCGCGTTTGGCGCTGATTCATTCACAAATTGGCCGTTTGAAGAGCGATACCCAGCTGCATACCCCCAAGGCCGTTTTGCTCAATGCACTGCTGGCGGTACCAGGCCCGCTGGCGTTGGCTGGCACGGGCGTAGCCCTACGTACGGCGGAAGGCGGCCTGGCCCTTGGACTGGCACCGGCGCTGCTGCAGCTTGGTTTGAGCTGGTTCGTGGTAGCCCTTGGGCGGCGACTGCTGGTGCCCGACGGCGTCGCCGAGCGTCACTTTACCTGGTCACCGGCGTACAACGCGCGGCTGCGTCGCTTGTTGATTGGGCTGGGCATGGCGCTGGTACCGGTCGTGGCCATTGCGGCCATGTCTGAACAGATGGAGACCCCCTTGGCCCAGCGCCCTGTCGCCATGGCACTGTTCATGGGGGGGCTGCTTGCCATGGCGTGGTCGCTGACGCAGCTCATCCTGGCCCATGTCCCAATCTTTGGTGTGCGGCTTTTCAGGCTGATCTTGGGGCTCGCCATGGCCGCCGTTCCACTGGTGCTGATGGGCCTGGTTGCCTGGGGCTACGAGTACACGGCGCTCAGGCTGGTAGCGCGTTTTGCCATTACGCTCTACCTATTAGGGCTTTGGGTGGTAGTGGAGGCGACGGTGGTGCGTAGTTTGGCCGTTGCCGCCCGCCGCTTGGCCTACCGCCGAGCGCTGGCCAGACGGCGCGCCCAGGTGCAAGAGGGTGCCGAAGGCGGGCTCGAGGTAGTCGAAGAGCCGCCGCTGGATATGGAAAAGATCAACGCTCAGTCGCTGCGGCTCTCCAAGCTGATTCTGCTGATTGGTTTCAGTGCGCTGCTCTATTTGGTGTGGTCGGACCTGCTCTCGGTGTTGGGTTACTTGGACCAGGTATCGCTTTGGGACGCGGGCGAAGGCGATCTGGTCGATGATGCTCTCTCCATTTCGGATTTTTTTACGGCGCTGCTGGTGGTGGCTGTCACGTTCATCATGGCGAGTAACCTGCCAGGACTGCTCGAAGTCATGGTGCTCTCTCGCTTGGCGCTCAAGCAGGGCAGCGCTTATGCGATTAGCTCACTGCTCTCTTACACCATCGTAGGCACCGGGATCGTCATGTCGCTGGCGACCTTGGGGGTCTCTTGGGACAAGCTGCAGTGGCTGGTGGCGGCGCTGAGTGTGGGTTTGGGGTTTGGCTTGCAAGAGATCTTTGCCAACTTCATTTCGGGATTGATCATTCTGTTCGAGCGCCCCATTCGTATCGGCGACACCATTACGCTAGGGAACCTTCACGGCACGGTCAGCCGGATTCGCATTCGGGCGACCACGGTGACCGACTTCGACCGCAAAGAGATCATCATTCCCAACAAAACGTTCGTGACCGACCAACTGATCAACTGGTCGCTCTCCGACAACGTGACCCGCGTGGTGCTCACCTACGGCGTCTCCCACGGTTCGGATTTACCACTCGTGCATAGACTGTTACGTCAAGCTGCCGATGAGAACGCACGCGTATTGGATGACCCGGAGCCGCAGGTGTTCTGCTTGAGCTATGGGCCACACAGCCTGAATTTTGAACTGCGTATTTTTGTCAATGACCTACTGGACCGCTTGTTTGCTGCCGACGAGGTGAACTGCCGGGTGGACGAGCTGTTCAAGGAGGCTGGAGTGAAAATCGCCTTCGAGCAGTTGGACGTATGGCTACATCGTGAGCAGGGAGAGCCGGTGAACGTGCAGTCGGATTCGACTCTCCCGCCCGCTACCTTGAGCTGATCGCTACCGCTTGCTGGCAAATAGTAGAAACTCCCGATTGCCGTCGCTGCCGGTAATCGGGCTCTCTTGCCAGTGACTGATGACGAGGCCGCACTGCTCGCAGGCGTCGCGTATGTGGTGTTCTACCTCTTGATAGCGCTGCGGGTCGCGCACGATGCCGCGCTTATCCAGCGCGCCTGGGTCGAGTTCGAACTGCGGCTTGACCAGGGAGAGGAGCTGCCCGCTGGGTGGCAGCAGTGCGGCAACCTCAGGCAAGATCAGGGTCTGGGAAATAAACGAAACATCCATGACCGCAAGATCAATGGGCCGTTCGGCGAGGGTGTTCAATAGCGCCGCTGCACCGCTCATATAGCGGGCGTTGAGTCCTTCTAGGCACGTCACACGAGGGTCGCTGCGCAGGTGGCTGGCGAGTTGGTCGTGGCCCACTTCCACACCAATGACGTGGCGCGCGCCGAACTGCAGGGCGCAGTCGGTAAAGCCCCCCGTCGATTGACCAATATCCAGCACGCCTCGCTCGTCGAGGCGCATATTTAACGTCAGTAGCACGCTCTCCAGCTTGAGCCCCGCCCGAGAGGCGTAGCGCTCCTCTGGGTCTGCGTCGATGCGTAGCGGCGTATCGGAGGGCCATTTCTCCGATGGTTTGCTCAGCGGCTTTCCGTTGCTCAAAAAAACGCGCCCGTTTTTGATCAGTCGTTGGGCACGGGTACGAGAACTGGCCAGCCCTTGGCTGACCAGCAGTTGGTCGAGTCGTATCATGGTGGTCATGTCTGTGATGGTAAAGCGCCCGGGTTATTGGGGCCCCTGGTCAGCCTGTAGCTCGGCGGAAGGGAGACGAGTCGCTCCCCAACTACGATGCAGATATCCCTTCACGCGGTCGAGCTCCTCGGTGGATACCGTCGCCAGTTCGCCGCGCTCTAAGGGGTCGTAGTGGTAAATATAGAGTCGCGAGGTGAACTGCTCGAAGGGCAGGGATGCCTCGCCAAAGCGCTCGCCGTTGCCGGACGTGCTGACCTTGACCCCGTCGCCCCAATCTTGGCCACTGTCGTTGTTGGGATTGTAGAAGTAGACCCGCATGATGTCGTTGGGGTCTAGCGAGGCGCGCAAAATCGTAATGGCGTGCCAGCCAATAAACCGTGCGGCGCTGTCGGTCACGGCAATACCCGCAGGCTGGGGATGAATCAACGGCTGGTTGCCGTTGTAGTACGGATGATAGCTGGCATAAAAATGGCGAACGAAACTATCGACTTCGGCCAACTGGCCGGTCGCGACATCGACATTGATGCTGAAGCCACGGCCAGACCACCAGCCATGAAATTCAGGGTTGACCCAACGGTGTGGATCCCCCTCGCGACCTAAGCAGCGACGTCCCATCTCGGCATAAATTCGGTCCAGGTGGGGCACTACGATCAGTGACACCGGATCGAGATCCATCGGCAGCTCGGTAGCCACGCCCGAGATACTCTCGTTCGAGGAAATCGGCTGGCCTTCGAAGTGCATGATGATTTCATCGTCCCGCGCCGCCCAAGTCACCATCTGAAGCAGATAGTCCGGGTCGTTATAGGCCCACATGGAGAGTGCCCGCGCCGATTGGCAGGTAGGGTTGTTACCCTGACCGACACCCAGCGGTAGCCCTAGCATGCACAATACACCCTCGATGAGCCGTGCACGGGGTGAGGCTACCTCGCCATATGCCAGGGTCAAACGCGCCTCGGCCCACTCGGAGAGTTGAAGGTTGAGCTGACGCCATATGGCGGGTGCGACAGGCGGTTGATAGAGGATGCCGCGTTCTAGTAAAAGTGCCAGACCGTAAACCGCCTGCGCGGTGGCTGGGTACACACCGCTGCGAATCAGTGCATGCACCAGCTCTCGGTAGCAAAGCAAACAGTCGCGGCCAGTGGAGGAGAGCCCAAGGGCTTCGGAGAGCAGGTGGTCGCCCTCTTCTAGCAGGTAGCGCAATAGCACCGCATGGTAAGGAGATACCAGGCCGGTATCGTGCATGGCGCGGGCAAAACCAATGGATTCTGCCTGAAGCGTGGCGTTATCCATTCGCTCCAGACGCCCTCGGTAGATATCGATGCCGGGATCTTCCCGGCAGGCTTGTGTCGGGCCATATAGCGAGCTGACGAGTCGATCCGCGCCATGGCCGCTGGCCCCTAGATCGATGTCTGGATTGGCTTGGCAGAGTGCAATCTGGGTGATCATCTGTTTAATGGCATCGACCTGAATCGGGCGCTGCTTGAGAATGCGCCAGATCTCATCGATCAACTGATCGATGACGTACTCATAGCCGATACGCTCGGCCAGATGCTGAAACAGCAGGCGAGAAATGTTGGCTAAGCGCCCTTGGGTCTCTCGCTCGGCTTCGCTGGGTGCGTTGAAGAGCAGCCACAGATTGATCGCCATGACCTGGGTAAGGTAGTGGTGGGCATGCTCTTGAGAAACGAGCGGGTGGGCATAATCGCCCTTGGCGACGGCGAGAAGCCTTAATTCGCTGAGCGCTTCGATGACGACCACGTTGGCATCGGCGCTTTTCAGCGAGAAGGTCGTCAAAGTAGGTACCAAAAACTGAGGAGTTGCCCAATCGGAACCGGCAAAGACCCCGGCAGATTCGATATCCATCGAGCGATGCTCCAGAGCGGCACATCCGCCTGCTTGAAGGAGCACGCGGCGTGCAGTGTCGAGCACGCGGGGGAGCTTTGACGGTTTAGAAAAGGTTGGCGCCTGCGAAAGCAGGCGCAATGCATCATCGAATTTGCTCAGTAGTCCAGCAAGCTTGCCATCTTGTGTGGCAGTAGCCTCGTGCTTGGTCGTCACGGTGACTCCTTATCCCAGCGTAAGCGGGGATTATACATAGAAGTCGAGATCTTCTTGGCGTTTGAGGAGATCGCGAATCGTATGTGCATCGTCACCCTTAAAGTAGATCAACCCCCAGTGAGTGCCAAAGGCGGTGCGTTTCGTGACGGTCTCTTCCAGCGGTGGGGTCAGCTCGTGAGACTCGAAGTAGGGGTGATCTTCCGTCTCTTCTGGAATCTCTAGGCGGCTCACGACGCGGCGGCGTGGATAGACGCCGAAGCAGCCTGCAAAGCCGTCGGCATCGACGATCTCTTTCGGGAAGAACTCAGCCACTTCTTCTTTGGTGCTTTTCGGGTCGAAGACCAGCAAGGACGCCTGATAGGCGTTAAAGCCGTAAACCCGCTCCAACAGTTCGAAGACTTTGAAGCCCGGCGGACGGTAGGCGACCTCACCAAAGTACATCTCACCGTCGCTGGTGACGAAGTATTCGGGGTGAATCAGACCGAATTCGATATCGAAGGCTTTGATCAGTTTTTCGATCTGCGCGGTGATTTGCGCGCGATACTTCTCCAATTCTGGGGAAGCAGGCACGAAGACCGAGTAGCCCAGCGTGACGTACTCGGAAATGTTCAAAAAGGCGATTTTGCCATCGTGAATCCACGCTTCTACCGCGAACTCCCAGCCATCCAGGTGTGACTCCATCAGGACTGGAAACTCCTCCTCGGGGATCGTATCGACTTCGTCAGGGGTACGAATGACCCGGTGGCCCAAACAACCCGCTTTGTCGAAGGCCTTGAGGTGGATGGGGTCGTTGGGGTCGCCATCGAGCTTCAACAGCGTCTGGTTGACGCGCTTGAGAAAGCGGATGACATCCTCTTTGTCGTGGGCTTCTTCGAAAATGCCCACCCGAATGCCACCAAGCTGTGCGCGGCGTTTCATGAGTGCCTTATCACGCAGTAGCAGCGACTGGCCGTAAAGACGCGGATTGTCGAGCAGCACCGAGTTGATGGCCCCCGCCCACTCCACGGTCTCTTCGAATAGGGGGATCGCCACGTCGACGCCTTTTTCCTTGAGCGTTTCGGCGATCTCCATGGAGCGGTCATTGAGGCGCTCGAAGTTCCAAGGGACGTAGGGAATGTCGTGCTTTTGGCAGTACTCCTCCGCCCAGTCGGGTGCCACCACGATATATCGGCGGTCAAAGTTTTCCGCCGCTTCGATCGCATTGAGGCTCCAGCCTAAGAGGGCGATATAGCCCTTATTGGGATCCTTTTGCATGGTGTTGACTCCTCTGGGGTGATGAATGGTCTTGCCAACTGCTCTCTTCACCATACACGACCCGAACCATTCTGGGCTAATTAGCAGCTTCTGAAGCGAAAATAGCGGGAATTCGCCCACGTTAGCGATGTCTGCTAAAGAGCCCAGCGCGAATATGGTAGGCTTGCCCAGTAACGATACGTTCAAGTGGCAAGAGGATTAGGCCAAGATGGCGGCCAAGCCGATCTACCGTGTAGTGGTTCACCAGCAGGGTGAAATTTGGGATTTATACGTCAGAGAGATCTTTCAAAGCGAACTCTGGGGCTTTATTGAAGTCGAGGAGTTTGTCTTTGACGATGCGTCGCGGGTGGTGGTGGATCCAGGAGCGGAAAAACTGCAGCGAACCTTCGAGGGAGTGAAGCGTAGCTACCTGCCGTTGAATGCCATTGTGCGGATCGATGAGGTAGAGCGTGAAGGCCCGTTGAAAGCCGTGAAAAGTGATGCTCGCGTCGCAGAGTTTCCTCGTCCCTTCCCGTTACCGCCCCGCGGGGAAGGGTAAGCGCCTAAGACATGCGCAACGCTTTGAGCGACACGCGCGGCGGCTTCGTCGGCCACGCGCGTTTTTTGACCAGGACATGACGTCATGCAAGTAGAAAAAATTCGCAGTAACTGTTATGCCGCCGCTGTGGGCGTGCTGTTAACCGTGAGCAGCCAAGCAGCGCTAGCTCAATCCGATAGCCAAGCTTGGGTGAGCGATGAACTGAGCACCTATGTGCGTAGCGGGCCGACAGATGGATATCGCATTGTGGGAACGCTGAACGCCGGCGAGCAGGTCGAGGTGCTGGAAACCAGCGGCGATTACACACGGGTACGCAGTAACAGCGGCGACACCGTTTGGGTGCTCAGCAATGAGCTGCAGCAAACGCCCAGCGCGCGTCAGCAGCTTCCCGAGCTGCAAGCCCAAGTTGAAGAGCTGACGCAAGAGCTAGACGGAATCAACGATACCTGGGAGCAGCGGGTTTCCTCCATGACGGAAACTCTGGATATTCGCGAGCAGCGTATCGCCGACCTGGAAGCCCGAAACGCCGAGTTGGACAATCAAGCGGAGCAGTCTCGCCAGCAGGTGCGCGCCCTGCAGGCCCGCTTGGATACCCAGGAGGAGGACTTGCTGATGCGCTACTTCATGTACGGTGGCGGTGTGGCAGGGGCCGGTCTGTTGGTAGGCTTGATCGTGCCGCATTTACCGCGCCGTCGTAAAAAGCGCGATCGCTGGTTCTAAACGTGCTTTCCAAGCAATAACGAGGTAGCTCATGGAAAATCCCTGGCGGCAGCGCTGGCAAGAGGGGCGCATCGGCTTTCATCTCGAGGAGACTCATCCTGCGCTGGTCAAGCACTGGCCGGAATTAGGCGTGGCCGATGGGACCAAAGTGCTGGTGCCACTATGTGGGAAGAGCCTAGACATGCGCTGGCTGGCGGATCGCGGGCACCCAGTGCTCGGCATCGAGCTTGCACCGGAGGCCATCGAGCAGTTTTTGGCTCAGCGACGCAGCGGTGTTTCGCGCTATACCCAAGCGGGGTTCGAGGTGTCTCGGCAGGGCAGTATCGAGCTGTGGTGCGGTGACTTTTTTCATCTGCATATTCAGCAAGCGGCAGAAGTGGGCGCGTTCTACGACCGGGCCTCTTTGATTGCATTGCCACCGGCAACGCGAGAGCGTTATGCCTTTCATTTGGCGCAATTGACCCCGCCGGGAGCAAAAGGGCTGTTGGTGGGGCTTACCCATGGCGATGGCGAAGCGGGGCCGCCTTTTAGCGTGCCGGATGACGAAATCGAGCGCTTGATGACGCCCAACTTCCATGTCGAGCGGCTGGCTCGTCTAGAGGCTGATGCTCGTGGCCGCAGCGAGAGCCTATGGGCGTTAGAACGTCGCGGGCCACGGGTATAAACGAGCGCTTATCGGGCTAGCAGCCTGCCCAGCTCTGGGTCACTGAACGCCCGATTCAGTCCATCGCTAAGCAGATCGTTGAGCATACGTGTATTGGCATCCTCGCCGGGCTTGATGGCGTAGCCTTGGGTACGGCGTGACGTATACGTGCCGGTATAAGTCGTGCCCTGGTTGTGTGCGATCGCACGGAACACCCCTTCGATGCGCGCTTCATCGATCAGCGGCTGGCCACTGTCGCCACGTCCGTAATCCAAGCTGGCAAGCTCTAGCGTCAAACTGGGACGACCCTGCGCGGTTTCGCGGGTGGGAGTGAACCCCATATCGCTGGCGGCGCGTTCGGCTTCGGCCTGCAGGCGCGGGATCAGTTCGTGACTGCTGACGGTAATCTGCGCGGTGGACATGTTGCCGCCCGTCCGCGTACCAATGACTTCACTCGGCCGGGCGTCGACGGCCACGACGGTAACTTGTTGACCCGAGCCGGTTTGTGGCACGCTGGCGCTACGGGTGGGGTTGAGCTGTAGATACTGAGGGCTTGCGCAGCCTGCTACCAGTAAGGTGGCCAGCAGCGCACCCGACGCGCGTAAAAAGTGACGCCGACGCATATTACTCTCCGCAATCATCCTGGTTGAACGAGACAAAGGCCGCAGTATAGACCTGAGTTTACGCGAGACGCCAGCCATGGCTAGGCCACGCGGGTCTGTTGCTCGGGTGTTTTGGCCTCTTCTTTGAAACGGTGCCACTGGCGCGGATGGGCAAACAACCGCTGGCCGCGGCGCATATGCAGGCGCTCGAAATCGGCATGGCGAACGGTGGCTTGCCACGGAGTGGCTAGCCAGTCGGCCTCTAGCTCTACGCGCACTTCGGCACCGACCGGGGAGATGGCGGTAACGGTCACCGGTAGGTGGCACTCCGCACTGGGCTCCTCTGCAAGGCGCACCTCATGGGGGCGGAGCAACAGCTCTTCATCGCCGTCGGACAAGTCCACGTTCAGGTGGGCATCGCCGCAGGTCAGTACGCCATTGCGAACGCGCCCTTCTAGGTGGTTCACATCCCCCAAGAACTCGAACACGAAGCGGTTCTTCGGCGCGCGGTAGAGCGTATCCGGCGTGTCGATCTGCTCGATGCGGCCGTTGCTCATGACGACCACACGGTCTGAGAGCTCCAGTGCTTCTTCCTGATCGTGGGTGACGAACACGCTGGTGAAGTTCAGCTCGTCGTGCAGGCGACGCAGCCAGCGGCGCAGATCTTGACGCACTTTAGCATCCAATGCCCCAAACGGCTCATCGAGCAACAGTACGTCTGGCTCTACGGCGAGTGCGCGCGCCAACGATACGCGCTGCTGCTGGCCACCGGAAAGCTGTGCAGGGAGCCGATTTGCCAAGTGCTGAAGCTGAACCATTTCCAGGAGTCTAAACACCCGTGCACGAATGTCGCCGCTGGAAGGACGACGCTTTTTCGGCATCACCGTGAGACCAAACGCCACGTTGTCATAGACGCTCATATGGCGAAACAGGGCGTAGTGCTGGAAGACGAAGCCGATACGACGATCGCGAACGTGCACGTGGGTAACGTCACGGTCGCCGAACAGTATTTTACCCGGCTGCGGCGAGCGGTCGGCGCTTTCCAGGCCGGCTATGATGCGTAGCAGAGTGGTTTTGCCCGAGCCGGAGGGGCCTAGCAAGCCCACCAGTTCACCTTCGTGAATATCCAAATTGATCGGTTCGAGCGCCTGGGTGTTGGCAAAGTGTTTGGCGATATTCTGTAAGCGAATACTCATGAGAATGCCTCCCGGCGCGATGCGCGCCATTCAAGGCCTGCCTTGGCCGCAAGCGTGAACAGGGCAATCAGCGCCAACAGCGCAGCGCTGGCAAACGCCCCGACGGCGTTGTAGTCCTGATAAAGCTGCTCTAGGTGTAGCGGTAGCGTATTGGTTTGCCCGCGAATGGCTCCTGAGACAACCGACACCGCGCCAAATTCACCCACCGCACGGGCATTGGTCAGGATGATGCCGTACAGTAGTGCCCAGCGGATGTTGGGCAGTGTGACCCGCCAAAACGTCGTCCAACCAGAAGCACCTAACGTCACGGCGGCTTCTTCCTCGCGTGACCCTTGCGCCTGCATGAGCGGAATCAATTCCCGCGCCACGAATGGGCAGGTGACGAAGACGGTCACCATCAAAATGCCCGGCCAGGCGAACATCAGCTGAATGTCGTGGCTATCGAGCCAGCCTCCGATCCAGCCGTTGCGGCCGTACAGTAGGAGATAGATCAAGCCAGCGACGACGGGAGAGACGGCAAACGGGATGTCGATCAGCGTTTGCAGAATGCGCCGTCCCGGAAAGCTAAAGCGCGTCACCAGCCACGCCAAGGCGACACCGAAGACCAAGCAGATGGGGATGGTCATCAGCGCGATGATCAGCGTGAGACCAATGGCGTGCAGAGTGAACGTATTGCTCACGTTCCCCCAAAACACTGCCACACCTTGAGAGAACGCTTGAGCAAAAATAGCCACCAGCGGCAGCAGCAGAAATAGCGCGGACAGCAGCAAGGCTGCGCCAATCAACAAGCGCCGCACGGTGGGCGCGTCACCAATCCGGCGCATTATCCTTTTCCTCCATGCAGGCGGCGCACGAAACGCCCCTGCCAGATGTTGATGGCGAGCAGCAGTGCTAGCGAGACGAACAGCACCACCGAGGCAATGGCGGATGCCCCCGCATAGTCATACTCCTGCAGCTTGACGAAGATCATCAGCGCGGTAATTTCGGTTTCGTAGGGCATGTTACCCGCAATGAAGATGATCGCGCCGAACTCGCCCAGTGAGCGCACGAAGGCAAGCCCGGTGCCGGTGACGAGCGCGGGCCATAGATGCGGCATGATGACGCGGCGAAATGCCAAGCCATCGGTGGCACCCAGGGACATCGCGGCTTCGTCCACTTCGGCGGGTAAATCTTCCAGCACCGGCTGAACCGTGCGCACCACGAAAGGGATACTGGTGAAGGCCATCGCTAGGGCAATTCCCACCCAAGTATAAGCGACCTGAAACCCCATCGGCTCGATGATACTGCCCACCCAACCGTTGCCCGCATAAAGCGTGGCGAGGGTAATGCCTGCCACTGCGGTGGGCAGGGCAAAAGGGAGATCCATCAGCGCATCGAGCAGGCGTTTGCCGGGGAACTCATAGCGTACCAGTACCCAAGCCAAAAGCAGGCCAAATACCGCATTCACCAGCGCGGCGACCGCTGCCGCGCCGATGGTGACCATGTAGCTGGCCACCACGCGGCCTTCGGTGATGATCGCAACATACTCGGCCAAGCTCAGTTCGGAAAGCTGACCGAACAGCCCCGTCATCGGCAGAAGCAGTACCAGCGAGATGAACAGCACGCTGATGCCCATGGATAGACCAAAACCCGGCAGCACGCGCGTGCTGCCGGATCGCCAAAATGCTAACTGGCTCATGAGATACCGTTAACGACGCTGCAGTTGATCGAGAAGAGCACCGCCTTCGAAGTGGGTCTCCATCGCTTCTTCCCAGCTGCCGAACACGTTCTCGACTTCGAATAGCTCGGTGTCGGGGAACTGGTCGGCAAACTCGTCGACCACCGTCTCGTTATGAACGCGGTAGTTGAAACCTGCTAGCTGGCGCTGCGCTTCTTCGGTGTAGAGGTACTCCAGGTAGCCCTGGGCGAGGTCGCTGTTCCCGTTACGCTCGGCGTTCTCACCCACGACTGCCACCGGGAATTCGGCCAGAATGCTGACTGGCGGAACGACCACTTCGTAGTCATCGCTGCCGTACTCGCTGCGGATATTGTTCACTTCTGACTCGAAGCTGATCAATACATCACCAATGCCGCGCTCGATGAAGCTGGTCGTGGCACCACGGCCGCCGGTGTCGAAGACGGCAACGTTACGCAGGAAAGTGCGCATGAAGTCCTGTATCTGCTCTTCGTCACCGTCGAATTCGTTTTCGGCGAAGCCCCAAGCGGCTAAGTAGGTGTAGCGGCCGTTACCCGAGGTTTTCGGGTTAGGGAAAACGATCTGAACGTCTTCCTGGGCTAAGTCATCCCAGCTTTCGATGCCCTTAGGGTTGCCTTTACGCACCAAAAACGCCGTGGTGGAGTAGTAGGGCGAGGCGTTGTTCGGGAACGCATCCTGCCAATCTTCTGCTACCAGACCCGCATCGGCCAGTACCTGAACATCGGTCACTTGGTTGAACGTCACGACGTCGGCACGTAGCCCCTGCATGATGGCACGCGCCTGAGCAGAGGAGCCGCCGTGC
Source organism: Halomonas sp. McD50-4 (assembly GCF_022348135.1). Lineage (NCBI taxonomy): Bacteria > Pseudomonadati > Pseudomonadota > Gammaproteobacteria > Oceanospirillales > Halomonadaceae > Halomonas > Halomonas sp. McD50-4. The sequence goes on from NZ_JAKRFG010000007.1 coordinate 102,176, forward strand.
GACTGACTGATGGCGACTTCTTCGTCATGCGCCTCTTCCCACCATGCCTGGAACTCTGGGTTGATGGCGGCAAACAGCTCACGGGCGATGTCGTAGGAAGAGTTCAGTAGCTCGCGTTCCTGAGCAACGGCAGCGCTGGAGAAGGTCATGCCAGAAACGGCAGTACCTAGGGCGACGGCCAGCAGGCTGCGGCGAAGGGTAGTACGGAATGCAGTGGATGACGTCATTGCAAACTCCTAGAAACGATGGGCGATGATGCTCGCAATGCTGTTAAGGTTAAACCTTGGATTGTGGAATTACAATCGTGTTTTATATTCTATTTGGAAATATGTGTTGACGTATCGAGCGAGCATGGCCCGTCTTTCAGGCTGGTTGGTCGTGCGTTCTGGGCATAGGGCTTCGTGAGCAGCTCTGGTAAGATATGCGCTTGAATGTCTTTCTTATCTCATCATCACGTACTGTTTATCCGAGGACCCCGCCATGAGCGCTGCCCAGGAATTTTTGATTGCCCCGTCGATACTCTCCGCCAATTTTGCGCGGTTGGGCGAGGAGGTCGATAACGTTCTGGCGGCTGGCGCCGATGTGGTGCATTTTGATGTGATGGATAACCATTACGTGCCAAACCTGACCATTGGGCCGATGGTATGCAAGGCCCTTCGCGACCATGGTGTGACCGCACCCATCGATGTTCATCTGATGGTGAAGCCAGTGGATCGTATGATCAGCGATTTCATCGAGGCTGGGGCTAGCTACATCACTTTTCACCCCGAAGCCTCCGAACATATCGATCGCTCTTTGCAGCTCATTCGTGATGGCGGCTGCAAAGCAGGGTTGGTGTTCAACCCGGCCACACCGTTGTCATACCTCGATTATGTGATGGATAAAGTGGATATGGTGCTGCTGATGAGCGTCAATCCTGGGTTTGGCGGCCAGTCATTCATTCCCGGTACGTTGGACAAACTGCGCGAGGCACGGGCGCGTATCGATGCGGCGGACTTGCCGATTCGCCTTGAAATCGATGGCGGCGTGAAAGTCGACAATATTGCAGACATCGCCGCCGCTGGTGCCGATACCTTTGTTGCTGGTTCGGCGATTTTTAACGCCCATCAGGCAAGCGACCCGCATGGCTACGACAGCGTGATTCAGCAGATGCGAACGCAGCTCGCTAAGGTGCGCTGAGACGGAAAGCGCGCTAAAACACAAAAGGGCGGCTGATCTTCCGCCCTTTACATGTCCTTAGTGAAGTTTCATACGTGGTTTGAGGTAGCGGTTCAATTTATCCACTAGCCAGGCAAGCCCGGTTTTCGGCGCGCCGTGAATCGAGAGCTGATGCATGCGATAGAGCGACGCGTAGGCTTGGCGCGCGAGCCATCCCTCCAAAAACAGACCTCGAGAGGCCGAGCTGCGCATCAAATTTCCGACGGCATCGTAACGGGCCAGCGATACCAATGAGCCATGGTCGTGATAGGTAAAGTCTTGCAGCGGCTTTTTAGCTAGACAGTGTTCTAAATTCTTCGCTAGTAGCTTTGCCTGCTGATGCGCCGCCTGAGCGCGAGGCGGTACCGTGGCTTCGTCGCCTTGGGGGCAGCAAGCACAGTCGCCCATCGCAAAAATATGCGAGTCGTCCACGCTTTGTAGTGTCTGTTTGACGTTGATCTGATGGCGCTTATTCGTGCTCAAACCCAGCTCGGCCAAAAACGAGGGAGCCTTGATGCCTGCCGCCCACACATTCAGGTCGGTTTCTATTATTTCCCCGTCCCCTGTGACCAACTGATACTCCTGAGCTTCTTGAATTGCCGTGCCGACATGCACGGTGACACCCAGGCTCTCGAGTTCCTGCTGAACGGTCTGGCTGATACGTTCGGATAAGCCGGGCAGCAGTCGCGGTGCTGCCTCGATCAAATGCACGCTGATCGTTTGGTGATCCACCGCTGTGACGCCGTAGGCATTGAGCAGCCGAGATGCGTCGAGGAGTTCGGCGGACAGTTCAACGCCCGTCGCTCCGCCCCCGACGATGCCAATGGTGAGCTGAGTGTGCTGGCGCAGACTGGGGTCGGTATAGCGCAGAAACGTGTTGATCATGTCCCGCTGGAAGGCTTTGGCCTGCTGGGGAGAGTCGATGAAGTGGCAGTGCTCTGCAACGCCTTGGGTGCCAAAATCGTTGGATACACTGCCTAGCGCAAGTACCAAGTAATCGTAGGTGAGCTGGCGGGCGGGAAGCACTTCCATGCCATCTTCGTCTTCGATGGGCGCTAGGTGAATGACCTTCTTGTCACGATCCAAGCCATTCAGCGAGCCGCGCTGGTAGCGGTAGTAGTGGGCCGAGGAGTGACCGCGATAATCCACTTCATCCATGCTGGAGTTGAGTACCCCGGTAGCTAGCTCGTGCAACAGCGGTTTCCATACGTGGGTGGCATTGCGGTCGAGTAGGACGATCTCAGCGCGCTTTTTCTTGCCCAGCGTATGCCCAAGGCGTGTGGCAAGGGCTAGCCCGCCTGCACCGCCGCCCACAATCACAATTCGGGGAATGGCCATTACTCTCTCCTTGGCAAATATAGCCACAGCATAGAACTTTCTACGCTGTATGACGAAGGTCTAAACGGGTAAGATGATGGAATTAATCGACATTATCGTGAACCAGTCGCTTAGACGCATCAGTGAGGCCGGCGCGTGCATACCATTTTGCAAGAAAAACGGTTAATTGCCTTTGATCTAGACGGTACGTTGATCGACTCGGTGCCGGATTTGGCCGTTGGCGTGCAGCGTGCGCTGCACGACGTTGGGCTGGCCCGGCCGAGTGAAGCGCAGGTTCGCGACTGGGTGGGCAACGGCGCTCAGGTGCTGGTGGAGCGAGCGCTGACCTGGGCGCTAGGTGAGCGACCCGAGGCGGCGCTGCAGCAGAACGGCTATGAAGCGTTCATGCGCCACTACGGAGCTGCACCCAACGCGTTGACGACGCTCTACCCTGACGTATCGGAAGCGCTTCACGCACTGCGTGAAGCAGGTTTTGCCCTGGCCCTGATCACCAACAAACCCGAGCGGTTCATTGCGCCTATTTTAGATCACTTCGGTTTGCTAGCACTGTTTACGCTTACCGTGGGGGGCGATTCGCTCAGCGAGAAAAAGCCAAGCCCGGTGCCATTGATTCATGTGGCGCAAGCGTTAGACATTGTTCCGTCAGCCAGCGTGATGGTAGGTGATTCTCGCCACGATATTGCGGCGGGTAAGGCGGCAGGCTTTGCCACCGTGGCGTTGCCGTACGGCTATAACCACGGCGAGCCTATCGCGCAGAGCCAGCCTGATCTGCTCGTCTCCTCCCTGCGCGATCTACTCGGCTAACTCAGCTAACGGCTACTCCTCGGCTCTTGCGCCCCCCAGGGCTTCATGCAAAAGCTCGGTAGTGTGGTGTAGCATAGCGGGGTAGTTATAAGCGGGCCCGTCGGCCTCACTCAACGTATCAACGTAGAGCGGGCCTGCCAGCGTCAAACCGGTCTCTCGGGCTAGGGCGTCCATGTGAATGTCGGGTGTCGTGCTCTCAAAAAATAGCGCTGGCGGGCGCTTGTCAACCAGACGCTCACTCATGCTGGCCATGTCGTGAGCGCTGCCCATCGTTTCGCTATTCAGCCCCCAAATGGCCGCGAACTCGAATCCGTAAGCGTGGGCAAAGTAGCTTAGTGCGGCTTCACTCATGGTGATCAGTCGATTGGTGTGGGGGATGCCCTCCAAGCGTTCGATGACCTGCTGGTCGAGTAACGAAAGCGCGTCCTTGGCCTCTTCAGCGCGCGTTCGAAATGCGTCGGCACGCTCGGGAAAGCGGGCGCTGAGGGTGTGCGTGATGACATCGATATAGGCCGCTGCACCGTGCGGAGCCATCCACATATGTGGGTCAGGGCTTCCCTCGTACTGCCCCTGCTGTAGTGTCAGGGTCGGATAGTCGGCCATCTCGGCGAGTGCGACTAGCGTCAGCCTATCGCTGGCCATCGCTTTTAAATGACGAATCCACGGCTCTAATCCATGGCCGTTGTAAAACACGATATCGGCCTCTTCGACGGCGAGTACGTTAGGCGGGGTGAGTTCCCAGCGATGCACATCTTCACCGATCGGTACGATCGTCGTAATGGAAATGTCGTCACCGGCAACGCGTTTGACCAAATCCTCGATCACCGAAAACGAGGCGATGATCTTGGCAGACGATGCGGCGAATGACGGCGAAGAGATGAATGTTGCTGCTAACAAGAGCGTGATGATCCAAGATATTCGCTTATCCATGCCACGCTCCTAACCCATTAAAATGACGGGAGATAATAAAGAGAGTCGCGCCCCGTTGCCAGTCTTGCTTGGTATAGAGAGCGGCCATAGTGAGCTGCACCACCAACAGACGCGATGGTTTCCCCGCTGACGCTTACCCTCTATGCTATGAAAAGCCCTCAACGCTGGCATCGCTCTTGGCGGGCTGCCCATCGAGTCGCTGTCGCAACGTTTGTACGCTTCACTGAGCATAGCGGCTTTGACGGCGGTGTTTGTAACGTTCTTTGGCCTAGCTCTGGATGGCGCGTCATGACTTCTCAATCTGTTACGTCTTCTCGCCGCCGTCGCGGCTACCCCAATGGGCGCGATATCGCCCCCGTGGCGCTGGCGGCACTTCGCGATTTATTGGGCGATGAGCGCCAAACGCCCAGCTTAAAACGCCGCGACCTGCTGATAGAGCACCTGCACACCCTTCAGGACGCCCACGGCCATCTATCGCTCGTGGAACTGCGCGCCCTGGCAGCCTATATGAACCTGCCTATGGCGGCGGTGTACGAGACGGCGACGTTCTACGCCCACTTCGATGTCGTGCATGACCAACAAGCGCCTCCCCCGGATACGACGATTCGCGTCTGTGATTCTCTCTCGTGCCAATTAGCAGGGGCCAGTGCGCTACACAAAGCGTTGGAAGCCCGCGTTGACCCTGACTGCGTGCGGGTGATCCGTGCGCCCTGTATGGGTCGCTGCGATACCGCGCCGGTGGCTGAAGTTGGCCACCACCATGTGCTGTATGCCACCGCAGACGGTGTAGAAGCTGTCGTGGACACGGGGCACTTTCATCCTGAAGCGATCCTATGGCAGCGGCTTGGCGACTATCAGCAGATGGGCGGTTACCAGTTACTGGCCAATGCCCGAAGCGGTAAGGTCAACATTGATGAGGTGCTGCAGACGCTTGAAACCTCGGGCCTGCGAGGCTTGGGAGGCGCGGGCTTCCCTACCTTCAAAAAGTGGCAGGCCGTGCGTCAAGCCGCCGGGCCACGCTACTGCGTCATCAACGCTGACGAAGGCGAGCCGGGGACGTTCAAAGACCGCTACTATTTAGAGCGCGCGCCGCATCAGTTTCTTGAGGGCGCACTGGTGAGCGCTTGGGCGATCGAGGCCGAGGCGCTCTATATCTATCTGCGCGACGAGTACCCCGGCCTACACCGCGTGCTCCATGAGGCGATTGCAGAGCTTGAGCAGGCGGGCATCGTCGCGCGGGGCTTCATCCTCATGCGCCGGGGAGCGGGCGCTTATATTTGTGGCGAAGAGTCGGCGCTGATCGAATCCCTTGAGGGCAAGCCCGGCAAGCCCGGCAAGCCGCGCCACCGACCGCCTTACGTGGCCCAGGAGGGGCTATTTGGTCGTCCCACGCTGGTCAATAACGTCGAAACCGTTTACTGGATTCCCGCCATTTGGAACAAAGGGGCGGAATGGTTTACCGGACATGGGCGCCACGGACGGCGGGGCCTACGCAGTTTTTCTATCTCTGGTCGAGTGAACAAGCCCGGTGTGTACTTGGCACCAGCAGGCATCACGCTGCGCGAGTTGGTTGAAGAGTATGCGGGCGGCATGGCAGACGGACATACGCTGGCCGCTTACCTGCCCGGCGGGGCCTCGGGCGGCATACTGCCCGCCAGCAAAGCCGATGTGCCGCTGGATTTTGATACGCTTCAGGCGCACGGCAGTTTTATTGGGTCAGCGGCGATAATCGTGCTGTCTGATCAGGATAACCTTCAGGCGGTGGCTACCAATCTGCTGGCTTTTTTTGCCGATGAATCCTGTGGGCAGTGCACGCCTTGCCGGGTAGGCAGCGAGAAAATGCTCAGCCTTCTGGAGCAACCCATATGGGATGTGCAGGCGCTCACTCGGCTGGCGCAAGTGATGCAAGACGCCTCGATTTGCGGCCTGGGGCAAGCGGCACCGAATCCTGTCTTAGGACTACTCAAGGATTTCCGCCCTGCGCTCGCCCAGCAGCAGATTATCGTCAGTGATGCCGCTGAAGGGAGTGCACCATGAGCGCTTCGTTCACTATTGTATTGGATGATCAAGACGTCACTGCCTACCACGGAGAAACTCTTTGGCAGGTGGCCAAGCGCGCTGGCGAGACCATTCCTCACCTCTGTTTCAAAGACGCCCCCGGCTACCGTGCCGATGGCAACTGCCGTGCCTGTATGGTGGAAGTGGAAGGCGAGCGCGTGCTGGCAGCCAGCTGTATCCGCGAGGCCAAACCCGGCATGGTGGTACGCAGCGCCCACTCGCCCCGTGCCATACAAGCGCGTGAAACGGTATTGGAACTGCTGATGGCCGACCAGCCCAGCTGCGCCCAAAGCCCAGACCGCTCCAGCCACTTCTGGGAAGTAGCCGACCAATTGGCGGTCGACGAAGCGGCCGTTAAGTCGTGGCTGCCAGCACGCCGCTCAGTCGCCGTCAGCCATGCGGCGGCGGCACCGAAGGTGAGCCAGCCGGATACCAGTCACCCGGCGATGCACGTCAACTTGGACGCTTGCATTACCTGCAACCTGTGCGTGCGCGCCTGCCGCGAGGTGCAGAGTAACGATGTCATCGGCATGGCGCAGCGAGGCGCTGCCGCCACCGTGGTATTTGATTTTGCCGACCCGATGGGCCAGAGCACCTGTGTGGGCTGCGGCGAGTGCGTGCAAGCGTGCCCCACCGGCGCGCTGATGCCTGCCACCGTGGTCAATGCCCAAGGTCAGGGCGATTCTCAAAGCCAGCGGCAGGTAGATTCCGTGTGCCCCTATTGCGGGGTGGGCTGCCAACTGACGTACCATATTAACGACGATGCCCTGGCTTATGTGGAAGGGCGCAACGGCCCCGCTAACCAGAACCGCCTGTGCGTGAAAGGCCGGTTTGGGTTTGATTACGTGAGCCACCCGGCACGCCTGACCAAGCCACTGATACGCTTGCCTGGGATTCCCAAAGCGCTCGACCCTACCTTTGATCCTGCCAATCCTTTCAGCCATTTCCGTGAGGTCAATTGGGACGAAGCGCTGGAAATCGCGGCGGGCGGCCTAATGGCGATTAAACAGGCGCAAGGCCCCAAAGCGTTGGCGGGCTTTGGCAGCGCCAAATGCTCTAACGAAGAGGCGTGGCTGTTCCAGAAGTTGGTGCGTACCGGCTTTGGCAGCAATAACGTGGACCACTGCACGCGGCTTTGCCATGCCAGCTCCGTCGCGGCGCTGATGGAGTGCTTAGGCTCTGGCGCGGTGACCGCTTCGTTTATGCAGGCGCTGGAGGCTGATGTGGTGATCCTTACCGGCTGCAACCCGGCAGTGAATCACCCCGTGGCGGCGACATTCTTCAAGCAGGCAGCCAAGCAGGGCACCGAGATCATTATTCTCGACCCTCGCGGGCAGGCGCTGGACGCATACGCCAGCATGAGCGTGCGTTTTACACCAGGGGCGGATGTATCGCTGTTCAACGCGCTGCTCCATGTGATCATTGCGGAAGGCCTGTATGACCAAGCCTACATCGACGCCCACACTGAGGGCTTTGGCGCGCTCAAGCTGAGCGTCGCTCACAGTACACCGGAAGCCATGAGCGCACTATGCGGCGTCTCCCCCGACACCATTCGTGAAGTGGCGCGGCGCTACGCCAACGCCGAAAAAGCGATGATTTTCTGGGGTATGGGTATTTCCCAGCATACCCATGGCACCGACAACGCCCGCTGCCTGATTTCGCTGGCACTGGCCTGCGGCCATACCGGTCGCCCCGGCACGGGCCTGCACCCGCTGCGGGGTCAAAATAACGTGCAGGGGGCGTCGGATGCGGGGCTGATTCCCATGGTGCTGCCGGACTACCAGCCAGTAGGCGATAGCCAGCTACGCGCCGCGTTTGAAGCGCTATGGAACACGCCGCTGAGCAATGAGCCTGGACTGACGGTGGTGGAAGTGATGAATGCGATTCATGCAGGCGAGGTGCGTGGCATGTACATCTTGGGTGAAAATCCGGCGATGTCTGACCCGGACCTTACCCATGCCCGCGCCGCGCTGGGTAAGCTCGAGCATTTGGTGGTGCAGGATCTGTTCGTCACTGAAACCGCCCAGTTTGCCGATGTCATTTTGCCTGCCTCTGCATGGCCCGAAAAAGAGGGCACCGTGACCAACACCAACCGCCAAGTACAGCTTGGGCGTGCTGCCTTACCGTTGCCAGGAGACGCCAAGCCAGACTGGTGGATCATCCAGGAGATCGCTAACCGCTTTGGGCTGAACTGGCGCTATCAGCACCCGCAAGACGTGTTTGCTGAAATGCAGCAGGGGATGCACTCATTCAACCATATTAGCTGGGAGCGGCTAGCGCGGGAGAGCTCTGTCACATACCCCTGCCCAGCCGAGGATGAACCGGGTCAGGATGTGGTGTTTAGCGACGCCTTTCCGCGCGCTGGCGGGCTGGCCAAATTCGCCCCTGCGCGTCCGCTTCCCCCGGATGAGCCGGTGGATCACGAGTACCCCACGGTATTGACCACGGGTCGTCAGTTAGAGCATTGGCATACGGGCTCCATGACGCGGCGCGCCCAGGTGCTCGACGCGCTAGAACCAGAAGCGGTCGCCTGTCTTTCAGCGGGTGAACTCCATCGCTTGGGGGTGTCGCCGGGCGAGAAGCTCACCATCATTACGCGGAGGGGCGCGATCACGCTGACCGCCAGAGTGGACGACAAAATCCCCAATGGTATGGTCTTCGTGCCATTTGCCTACGCTGAGGCCGCCGCCAATCTGCTCACCAACCCGGCCTTGGATCCTTACGGCAAAATACCCGAGTTCAAGTACGCCGCCTGTCGGCTGGAGCGCGCAGCAGTGCCGCAGCCGCACTAAGCGAGCTCCGCCCCTGCACGCTGCCCCTGCAAGGAGCGTCTGGGTTGGGGTATCATCCTGCCAGTGAGTGTTAATTATCTGATGGAGTAAGCGGGGCGATGTCGCAAGCACAGGCAGTGCAACGGGTGTTGATGCTAGACAACTACGATAGCTTTACGTTTAACATCGTCCAGTATCTGGGTGAGCTGAATGCCGAGGTGATGACCTACCGCAACGATGAAATTACCTTAGCCCAGATGTGCGCCTTGGCACCGACCCATCTGGTAATTTCGCCCGGCCCTTGCACGCCCAACGAGGCAGGCATTTCGTTGGCAGCCATCGAGCACTTTGCGGGCAAACTGCCTATATTGGGCGTTTGCCTGGGGCACCAGGCCATTGGCCAGGTCTATGGCGGCAAGGTCGTGCAGGCGCCCCAGGTGATGCACGGCAAAACCTCGGCCGTTGTACACCGTGGGCAGGGCGTGTTCAGCGGGCTGGAAAACCCGCTGGAAGTGACGCGCTATCACTCATTGGTGGTTGAGCATGAGAGCCTGCCCGACTGCCTAGAAGTGACCGCCTGGACCGCCGAAGATGACGTGACGCCTGGGCTGATCATGGGGTTTCGTCATCGTACCCTTGATGTGGAAGGCGTACAGTTTCATCCTGAGTCGATACTCACGCGCCAGGGCCATGCGTTATTGGCCAATTTTTTACAACGCGGCTGATCGCCACATTCATACGCTTTAGGGGCTTTCCTGCTCATGCAAATGCGAGACGCAATTAACGCGGTGATGCGCCGCGAAGACCTCTCTTTCGATGCGATGCACGCGCTGATGCGCCAGATCATGACTGGCGAAGCCTCCGACGCGCAAATTGGCGGTCTACTGGTGGGGTTGGCCATGAAAGGGGAAAGCGCTGAAGAGATCAGCGCCGCTGCCCAGGTGATGCGTGAGCTCATGAAGCGCGTCGAGCTGCACACCGAGAACGTGGTGGATATCGTCGGTACCGGCGGCGATGGTGCCAACCTGTTCAATGTATCGACCGCATCCAGTTTCGTGGCGGCGGCGGCGGGGGCTCACGTTGCTAAACATGGCAATCGCAGCGTTTCCTCTTCCTCGGGTAGCGCGGATCTGTTCGATATCGCAGGCATCTATCTTGACCTGAAGCCCGACCAAGTAGCCCGCTGCATCGAGCAGGTGGGCGTTGGCTTCATGTTCGCACCTAACCACCACCCGGCCATGCGTTACGCCATTGGACCGCGGCGCGAAATGGGCGTACGTACGTTGTTCAATATTCTGGGCCCGCTCACCAATCCGGCCGGGGCGCCCAACCAGGTGTTAGGCGTCTACTCGGCCGAGCTGGTGCCGCTGATGGCCGAAGTATTGCGCAAGCTGGGTAGCCGCCATGTCATGGTGGTGCATTCTGAGGATGGCCTGGATGAGATCTCCCTCGCGGCACCCTCGCTGGTGGCGGAGCTAAAAGAGGGCGAAATTACCCAGTACACCATTACGCCGGAATCCCTGGGCGTCGAGCGCCAAAGCCTGGCCAACCTCAAAGCGTCCAGCGCGGAAGATAGCCTGCGTTTGGTGAAAGCCGCGCTTAGCGGTGAAGGCGCAGCGGCAGATATGGTGGCGCTCAACGCCGGGGCGGCGCTTTACTGCGCGGGCGTGGCCGATAGCTTGAAAGAGGGCGTGATGGTGGCCCAGGATGCCCAGGCCTCCAAACTACCGCTTGAGAAGCTCAGAGAGCTTTCGCACTTCACTAGCGTCTTTAAAGGGTAAAACTTCCAATGAGTGACCAGGCAACGCCGACTATTTTAACGCGCATTTTGGCCCGTAAAGACCAGGAAGTCGCTGAGCGTCAGCAGGCGGTATCTGAAGCGGATCTGCTTGCGCTGGCGGAAAAGCAGAGCGCGCCCCGTGGCTTTATTGAGGCATTGAATCAGCGTATTGCGGCAGGCGATGCGGCCGTGATTGCCGAGGTGAAAAAAGCCTCGCCCTCTAAAGGCGTGATGCGGGAAGCGTTTCACCCAGCGGATATCGCCAAAAGCTACGCCCAGGGCGGGGCGGCGTGTCTTTCGGTGCTCACCGATGCCGACTTCTTCCAGGGCCATGAGGATTACCTCATCGCCGCTCGTGATGCCTGTGACCTGCCGGTGATCCGTAAAGACTTCATTACCCACGGCTATCAGGTCACAGAAGCGCGCGCCATCGGTGCGGACTGCATCCTATTGATTGTGGCGGCGCTCAATGACGCTCAGCTGCGCGACCTGCACCAGCAGGCCAACGCATTGGGCATGGACGTGTTGGTGGAAGTTCACGATGCAGAGGAGCTAGAGCGGGCGCTCGCCTTGGACCTAAAGCTAGTGGGTATCAATAACCGTAATCTGCACACGTTCGAGACCAGTTTGAATACCACCCTGGACCTGCTGCCGCGTATTCCTGATGGCGTCACCGTGATCACCGAATCAGGTATTCACACGCGTGATGACGTAGAGCTGATGCGTGACCACGAAGTCAATGGTTTCCTGGTAGGGGAGGCGTTCATGCGCGAAGAGGACCCTGGTTTGGCCCTCAAGCGGCTGTTTTTCTAAACGCTTCACACGGATACAAGCAAGACCCAGCAGGCCAGTCGCGTTAGCGGCTGGCCTGTTTGATGCAGGAGAGCAGGGCTTGCAGCGGGTGGGGCAGGGTTTGCGCCGAGTAGCGCTTTACTTGGCTGCGGCAGGAGTAGCCGGTGGCCAGTAGCTTGCCGCTGTTCTCTTCGGCTTCGACCTGGGGCTGCCACGACTGAGCGTAGATCGTTTTGGAGGTGGCGACGTTACGGGTCTCATGGCCGTAGGTGCCGGACATACCGCAGCAGCCCGTGGTGGCCAGCTCCAACTGCAATCCAAAGGCGGCAAACACCTGCTGCCACGCTTTCGGGCTGCCCGGTGCGTTGGTTTTTTCGGTGCAGTGGGAGAGTAGCTTAAAGCCTGGGTCTTCGAGCGTGAGCTTGTTGGTGGCGAGGGTGTTGACGCGGGTCCCCAGCCACTCCTGAAGCATCAGTACGTTCGGCACTTGCTCAGGACCCAACGCTTTGACGTACTCCTGGCGGTAGGTGAGCGTCATGGCAGGGTCGATGCCCACCATGGGCACCTCGAACTCGCTGAGTGCGCGAAGGCGTTTGGCTTGCTTTTCTGCCGTGCGCTCGAAGGCACCCAAAAAGCCCTGTACGTGCAGCGGCTTGCCGTTGGCGGAAAACGGCATCACAAACACGCGCAGGTTCAGCCGCGATAGCAGCTCTACCACGTCCATCACCAGCTTGGCTTCGAAATAAGTGGTGAAAGCGTCTTGCACGATCACGACGCTGTTGGCTCGCTGCTGCTCGGTGAGGAGCGCAAGCGATGTGGGCGTGGCTTCCGCCACGCCCCAGGCACGCAGCTGTTTTTTCACGCTGGCGCGAGAGAGCGCGGGGGAGTCGCTAATACCGAGCCCTTTTTGCATCAGCTGCTCGACCCAACGCTGGCCAAGGGCGGCGTTATAGAGCGGAGCGATCTTGGTCAACGCAGGCAACATGAATTCGGTGCCGCCAATCACGTAGTCGCGCAGCGGGCGCAGGTAGCGGCCGTGATACACCTCTAAAAACTGCGAGCGGAACTGCGGCACGTTGACTTTGATCGGGCACTGGCCCGCGCAGGATTTGCACGCCAAGCAGCCCGCCATGGCGTCGTACACCTCATGGGAGTAGTCGTGTTGCTGCTGGCGGCTAAGGGTGTTCATCACCCGCTTGGGGAAGCTTTTGATGAAGCCCCAGGTGCGCTCCTGCTTTTTCTTACGCGACTCTTCCACCACGTCGATGCCCGCTTGCGACTGCAGGCGTAACCACTCACGCATCAAGCTGGCGCGGCCTTTAGGAGAGTGGCGGCGGTCGCGGGTGGCTTTCCACGAGGGGCACATGGGGTCGTCCACATCGTAGTTGTAGCAAGCGCCGTTGCCGTTGCAGTACACCGCCGCGTCGTAGGCCTGCCAGGCCCGCTCGTCGATGGTGCGGTCGAGTTGGCCGCGCATAGGCACGCCGTCGATGGTGAGCAGTTCCGGGTCGCTCTCTTTCGCAATCAGCGTGGCGCTTTCGGAAGGTGACGCGATCTTGCCGGGGTTGAGCTGGTTGTGCGGATCGAAGGCCGCCTTGACCTGCTGCAGGTAGGGGTAAAGTTCGCCGAAGAACTTGGGGCCGTATTCGGAGCGTACGCCTTTGCCGTGTTCGCCCCACAGTAGCCCCCCGTACTTCTGGGTGAGGGCGGCGACTTCATCGGAGATCTCGCGAATCAGCGCTTCCTGGGCCGGGTCTTTCATGTCCAGCGCCGGGCGTACGTGCAGCACCCCCGCATCCACATGGCCGAACATGCCGTAGGAGAGCTTGCGTGCATCCAGCGCGGCGCGGAACTCGGTAATGAAATCCGCCAGGTGCTGCGGCGGGACGGCGGTGTCCTCCACGAACGGCAGCGGGCGTTTCTCCCCCTGAACGTTACCCAGCAGGCCCACCGAGCGTTTGCGCATGGCGTAGACTTTTTGGATCTGCGGACGGCCTTCCGCCAGGGTGTAGCCCAGCCGCTCCACAGTGGCATCCTGGCTCAGGTGCTGGGTAAAGGCCGCTACACGCGCCGCGAGCTGTTCGGGGTCATCATCGTTGAACTCGATCAGGTTGATGCCTTGAATGGGCGTGCTGCCTGCGGGAAAAAATTCCGCCACGCTGTCCCAAACGAAGTCGTCCATCGCCAGCTGTAGGACGGTGTCGTCTACCGTTTCTATGGAGGTGGGCTTGGCGCTGCTGGCCATCAGCGCCTTGGCATCCCGCAGGGCATCCATGAAGCTTGGATAGCGCACGTTGACGAGCGTAGAGTGCTTGGGGATTGGCAGTACGTTGAGCACGGCTTCGTTCAAGAAGCCCAGCGAGCCCTCCGAACCGCACAGCAGGCTGTTCAGGTTGAGCCGCCCATCTTCGCGCAGGTGGGCCAAGTCGTAGCCGGTGAGGCAGCGGTTGAGCGGCGGGAAGGTCGCCTCGATCAATTCACGCTGCTGGTCGATGATCGTCGCGGCGGTGCGGTGTACCTTGCCGAGCACACCCTCTTGGGCCAGCGCTTGCTGCTCCTCATCGGCGCTCAGCGGGCGGCTGTGTAAATGCTGCCCGCCGAGCAGAACCGTATCCAGCTCCAGCACGTGGTGGCGGGTTTTGCCGTACTGGCAGCTCCCTTGGCCGCTGGCATCGGTGGAAATCATGCCGCCAATGGTGGCGCGATTCGAGGTCGAGAGCTCCGGGGCGAAAAACAGCCCGTGGGGTTTCAGCGCGGCGTTGAGCTGGTCTTTGACCACGCCCGCCTGTACCCGCACCCGGCGGGCTTCCACATCGATCTCAAGAATTTGGTTCATGTGGCGGGAGACATCCACCACGATGCCATCGGTCAGCGATTGGCCGTTGGTGCCGGTGCCGCCACCCCGGGGCGTCAGCACGATATCCCGGTGGGGCAGCTCGCAGGCCAGCTTGGCGAGACGCTCCAGGTCCTCGGCATGCTTGGGAAACACCGCCGCTTGGGGCAGGCGCTGATAAATCGAGTTATCCGTCGCCAGCACGGTGCGGTGGGCGTAATCCGGCGCTATTTCGCCTTCGAAACCGCGGGCACGCAGAGCGTCGAGAAAACGCACGTAGTGGCTGCCAAGGCGTTCGAAAGGGGCCGTGCGAGAGTCCAGGGATGCAATCATAGGAGGTTGAGCCGTCACTGCTGGAAGCGGATAAGGGATAAGCGCTACTTTACCGCAGCTACCGTAGCGGTGCATCTCGATAGCCGGACTCAGTCGCTGCCGAGAGCCTCTTTGACGAGTGCTGAACAGGTGTCGTTCATGGGCAGCGTCAGGGCCAGTGCGTGCGCCTGCGGCGACATCTTACCCCAAGTCTTTTGCACGATGCGCACCATGTGATCGTGCTCTACCTTGCGGGAGAAGTCCGCAAAGTAGTTTTCCAAGAACACCAAACAGGCACAGTCTTCCAGGGCTTGCACATTGCTATCGCGCCCCAGGCCCTGCTTGCGGATCATGCTGGTGACGCGCTTGGCCTCCTCTTGGGAGTAGCCCGCTTCTTCCATGATCGCTGCCGTGGTATCGCCTGCTCGAGCGCTCTGGTCGCGTCGCCAAGTCAAATAGCCAATACGGCCTTCCGGATAATCGCTACGCGGCAGCTTCCAACGCTGCAGATGCTGCGCGCGCACGGCAATGCCCAATAGGTCGCTGGGCGTCTCCTGGAGTCGCTCTAGCCACCGGCTCATACGCTGGGCATAGGCCAGCTCTTGGGGCTGGGCAGTGCCATCCGAGAGGGTGGTCGTCTGGGGATCTTGGGCGTGCAGCGCGTCGAGGGTGGCAAGGGTCTTGTCAAAAGCGGACGACATGGCGGGCTCGCTTGGAGGGAGTGGAATGGAGGTATCCTAGCAGCTTGTCGGCCACGATAAAAAACGCCCGCTGCCAGGGGCAGCGGGCGCGCTAGGGTCAGAAAGCCGATGTCAAGAACGGCTGGTATTGTAAATCTCTTCGTTGAGCTCACCTTCGCTTTTACCCACCAGCGTGGTGACCATCAAATCACCGGCCACGTTCACGCTGGTGCGTGCCATGTCTAGAATGCGGTCGATCCCCGCTACCACGGCAATGGCTTCCAGAGGCAGGCCAATTTGCGCCATGACGATGGAGAGCATGATCAGCCCCGCACCGGGCACGCCCGCCGTGCCAATCGAAGCCAGTGTGCCGGTAGCAACGATCATGGCGTAATCCATCATGCTCAGGTCGGTGCCGGTCATCTGGGCAATGAACAGCACCACCACACCTTGGTAGAGCGCAGTGCCGTCCATGTTGATGGTGGCGCCCACGGGCAGGACGAAGCCCGATACCCCTTCCGATACGCCCAGGTTTTTCTGCGCACAGCGAATCGATACGGGCAGGGTGCCCGCAGAGGAAGCAGAGGAGAAAGCGACGACAATGGCGTCCAGGCTGCCTTTCAGGTAGCGCACGGGATTCAAACGACCCAGCAGGGAGATAAAACCTGAGTAAATCACCAGAACATGCAGAATGCTGGCTACATAGACCACGCCAATTAGCTTGGCGAGCGGCAGCAGGATCTCCAGGCCGTACTGACCGGAGACGTGGGCAATCAAGCCAAAGACCCCGAACGGGGCGAACGCCATCACCAAGCCGGTGAGTTTGTACATGGCTTCTGCGAAGCTATCGAAGACCCTCATGACCGGCTCGCCTTTCTCGCCGATCAGGGTGAGTGAAATTCCCAACCCAATGGCAAACACGATGATCTGCATGATGTTGCCGTTGGCCAGAGCATCCAGCGGATTTCGCGGCACGAGGTTGACTAGGATGGAGACCAGAGAGGGCGCTTCGTTGGCCGATACCTCGGCATCGAAGCTCAGCCCCACGCCTACCCCAGGCTGCAAAAGCGTCGAGAGCACGAGGCCAATGGTGATCGCGAAGGCGGTGGTCACCAAATAAAGCGTTATCGTACGAGCGCCGATTCGGCCCATCTTTTGCGGGTCGCGCATTGAAGTAATGCCGACCACCAGGGTAGAAAAGACCAGCGGTACGATCAGCATCATGATGGCGTTGATGAAGATATCGCCCAGCGGTTTGAAGATGCTGGCGGTTTCACCGAGCAGCGCTCCTGCCACCACCCCGAGGGCCAAGCCCGCCAGTATTTTTTTCCACAGGGCAATGCGACGCCACCATCCCCATGCTCCTTTCGGTGCGGTTTCCTGCACGTTGTTTCTCCTTTTTAGATCCGTTGTTAGTGGTTCTTGCTGACGAAGGGCGGGCACTCTATCACTTTTGCCTAATGATCGGGGATGGGTATGTAAATTGTTCATAGCGCATACCGGCGCTTTACCTAGTGGTTGTGGTGGCCATGCCCCATAGCCCCTTGTCTCGCTTTTGCCTACAATAGGCCCCTTTGCCACGGCGTCGATGTGCCGTGTTCCACTGAATTCAGGCCAAGGGATAATCCATGCTCGATCCGAAACTGCTGCGCGGTGATCTTGATGCGACTGCGCAACGACTGGCCCGCCGGGGCTTTGAACTCGATACTGCAGCGCTTAAGGCGCTAGAGTCGCGTCGTCGTGAACTGCAAACTCAGACCGAGCAACTGCAGAACGAGCGCAATATGCGCTCTAAGGCGATTGGTAAGGCCAAGGCCAGCGGTGAAGATATTCAACCGCTGCTGGATGAAGTCAGCGATTTAGGCGACCGCCTGGATAAAGCCAAAAAAGAATTGGCTGACGTGCAGGAGGAGTGGGACGAGGCCATCAGCGGTATCCCCAACCTGCCCCATGAAAGCGTGCCGGAAGGCAAGAGCGAAGACGATAACGTCGAGCTGCACCGCTGGGGGACGCCGCGAGAGTTCGATTTCGACGTGCTGGATCACGTGGATTTGGGCAAGAAGTCTGGTTATCTCGATTTCGAGCTGGCGGCCAAGCTGACCGGCGCGCGCTTTGCAGTGATGCGCGGGCCCGTTGCGCGACTGCATCGTGCGTTGGCGCAGTTTATGCTCGATACGCAAACCCAGCAGCACGGCTATGAAGAGTGCTATGTGCCTTACATGGTCAACCGCGATTCGCTGATGGGCACGGGTCAGCTGCCCAAGTTTGGCGAGGATCTCTTCAAGCTGAACGATGAGCGGGAGTACCACTTAATTCCCACCTCTGAAGTGCCGCTGACCAACTTCGTGCGTGATGAGATCGTCGAGCTGGCCGCACTGCCGATGAAGCTCACGGCGCATACACCATGTTTCCGTTCGGAAGCTGGCGCTTATGGACGCGATACGCGCGGCATGATTCGTCAACACCAGTTCGACAAAGTCGAAATGGTACAGATCGTGGAGCCGGAGAAGAGCTACGACGCGTTGGAAGAGATGCGTGGGCATGCAGAAGCCATTCTGCAGGCACTCGAGTTGCCGTATCGCGTAGTGACGTTATGTACCGGCGACATGGGATTCGGCGCAGCGAAAACCTACGATCTGGAAGTGTGGCTGCCAAGCCAAAACACCTACCGGGAAATCTCGTCTGTCTCTAACTGCGAGGACTTCCAGGCGCGCCGGATGCAAGCGCGTTACCGTCATCCAGATGTCAAAAAGCCGCAGTTACTGCATACGCTCAACGGCTCTGGCCTTGCGGTAGGGCGCTGCCTGCTGGCGGTGCTCGAAAACCACCAGCAGGCAGATGGATCGATTACTGTTCCGGCTCCCCTGCAACCCTACCTGGGCGGCCTCGAGCGTCTTGTCCTCTAAGCGCCCACTCGACGTTTACCCCGGCATCGATGCGAATGGTGCCGGGGCGGTAGTCGCTGGCGGCACCGCCGCCGACTGTGTCACTTTCGGCGCGCATGGCCATCATCCGGGGCTGGAAAATGGGCGATTGCGTCTCTTCGATACGCTGAACGGGGCCAAGCGTGACGTTGAGGGTGCTCGCCATGAGGTCGGCTTTATGGCGGGCTTTTTCCAGCGCCTTGGTCAATGCCTCGTCGGTAGCTGCTTCCCGGTCTTGTAGATCGAACTGCACGCCATCCAACGCATTGACGCCAGCGCCAATCAGCGCGTCCAGCACATCGCCTAATTGGTCTATATTAGTTAGCTCGACGCTGAAGGGACGCTCCAAACGGGTGCGCATCAGCGGTTCCTGCTCGCCATTTTCGTTGTGCGGTTCTGCAACGTGCTCAGGGTAAACGTTCAATGAGCCGGCGTGGATCGCACGCTGCTCGATGCCCAGTGATTCCATGGCGGTGATGAGTTCACTGGCACGCTCTTCGAGGCGTTCACGAGCGCTGCCAAGCGCGGCGCTGTCCGTCTCTTCGAGGGTGGACACTGCCGGCGTGTTTTCCCAAAGGCGAGCAGAGAGCGTGGCCTTGTCGGGTTCGACCTCTACCCACGACTGTGCCTGGACGCTGAGGCTGGGGGGCGCGGGTGGTGCCGCTTGTGCACTAGGGGCTGCCAAAAGGGCTAGTAACGCGCCGGCCAGCACGCCATGACGAAGCCGTTTCAACGAGTGTGTTGCTGTTTTCATCGGTCACTTCCTTGCTGAGAGAGCCAATACGTTGTGTGCGCTAAATAGCGTGAGATGTCGCTGCTTTGAAGGGGGCGTGGACATAAAGTTCACAGGCTAAGCGAAAACGAAAAGCGGTTGCTGAATGTTTGCATGGTTTGTGCAACGTCATCTAAACGACCATCATGTATGGATAACATGCTAAGGAAAGGGCTATGTCGAAGTTGTCGGATGAGGATTATCGAAGTATTCCCCTCAACGCCACCCTGGCGATTGCTGCGCTAGTCGTGATCATCGCGGGTATGAAAATAGGTGCCGATTTATTGGTGCCGCTGCTGCTGGCGGTATTCATCGCCGTGGTGTGTACCTCTCCCGTTCAGTGGCTGCATCACTGCGGCCTGAGTCGACGAATGTCGGCGCTGATTACGCTACTGGTGTTGATGGGCTTTCTTTCCCTGATCGGTTTACTGGTCGTGAACAGTTTCAGTACGTTCATCGAGGCGCTGCCGGATATCGAGTCAAGGCTTTACGAGCACTATTGGGATCTTCTCAATACGCTGGCCTCCCACGGGCTGGCCATCGATCCTGATCAGCTCAGTTCGATGTTCGCCATGGAAGATGACGGTTCTTGGGTCGCTACGCTTCTGGGCGAGCTGGGTTCGCTGTTCATGCAGGGCAGTATCGTTGCACTGCTGGTGATCTTCATGCTGTTCGAAACACTGCACTTCCGCGATAAAGTGTCGCGCGCGCTAGAGAATCCGGCGCCGAGCCTCAAACGGTTCAGCGAGTTCAGTGTGACGTTAAAGCGCTATTTGGCGGTGAAGACCGTGATTAGTTTGGCGACCGGCGTGCTGGTGTGGCTCTCATGCCTCATGGTGGGCGTGGAATTTCCGCTGCTCTGGGGAGTGCTGGCCTTTGCGCTCAACTTCATTCCCAATATCGGTTCCGCGCTCGCGGCCATTCCGCCGGTGCTGTTGCTCTTGGTCTCTCAGGATGGCGGTTTACTTCAGGCATTCTTATTGGCTTCAGCGTATCTTGTCATCAACTTCATTTTGGGAAACTTGATCGAGCCACGAGTGATGGGCCAAGCGCTGGGATTATCCACGTTCGTGGCGTTTCTCTCGCTAGTGGTGTGGGGTTGGATCTTTGGTGCGGCGGGTATGTTGCTGTCGGTGGTGCTCACTATGACGCTGAAAATCGCGTTGGATAGCCATCCACAAACGCGCTGGATCGCTCACTTGTTAGGACCTGGCAGGCAACGGAACGTGCAGGTAAGGCGACCTGGCGATGCGCGTCGTCCACCCTGGCGACGAGGTGTATGGTCGAAGCGTGAATAAGGCGGAGAAGGAGAAGAGGAAGCGTCGTTACCGCTGGCCATGCCAGCGGTAACGTGAACGGCTTAAGCGTTCTGGTCGATGAACTGCGTCAACTGAGACTTGGACTGCGCACCTACTAGAGAAGCGACCTTGGTGCCCGACTTGAACAACATGACGGTGGGGACGCCGCGAACACCTTGCTCGGCAGCGATTTCCGGGGCATCGTCAACGTTCACGCTGACGACTTTCAAGTTGTCGCCACGCTCGGCGGCCACTTCATCGACAACAGGCGCCATGACTTTACATGGGCCGCACCAGGGGGCCCAGAATTTCAGCAGGACAGGCTGTTCGGCGTTGAGGACTTCTTGCTCGAAATTGGCGTTGGTGACATCAACATTATTAGCCATTTGCTTCTCCCGTTTGCGTTGCTCTTGCTGTTTCGTTGCCTCAAATGGAGCAACGGTCATTACGCGATATATTAGCGCACTTTCACCGCGCCAAGTTGCCAGATGTTAGCGGGCGAGAAGGGTGCTGGCAAATTCCTGATACGATTCAGCCTTAAATAGAAAAAATTAATAGATGCTCATAGGCGCTATTTTTTATACTATAAGGGAATTATGAGGCGTTTTTTTATTCAAAAATGTGCTCATTGAAGCACGGTTATCGGGTGCTTGGCCAAGCACGGAGTCGCAGCACGAGGATGCGCTATGACGTGCTTACGGCATAGACAATAAGGTGAGGATATGAAGCTACAGCAACTTCGCTATATTTGGGAAGTCAATCGACACAACCTCAATGTCTCGGCGACAGCTCAAAGTTTATTTACTTCCCAGCCGGGCATTTCCAAACAGATTCGCCTGCTGGAAGATGAGCTCGGTGTCGAGATTTTTGCTCGGAGCGGAAAACACCTCACCCGTGTCACGCCTGCCGGACAGTCGATCATCGAATTGGCGGGGCAGGTGCTCAAACTCACCGAAAACATCAAGCAAGTAGCGCAAGAGCACAGCGATGAGCGTCGCGGTAGCCTGGCGATTGCCACCACACATACACAAGCGCGCTATGCGCTGCCACCGATCATCAGCGAATTCACGCTGAAGTATCCTGAAGTGGCGCTGCACATGCAGCAGGGCACGCCCAAACAAATTGCTCAAATGGTCAGCGAAGGGCAGGCGGACTTTGCCATTGCCACGGAGTCATTGGAGTTATTCACCGACCTAGTGTTGCTGCCCTGCTATCGTTGGAATCGCTGTGTGCTGGTGCCTAAGGAGCACCCGCTGGCCACCCTCGACGGACCCTTGACCCTGGACGCATTGGCCGAACACCCGCTAGTGACGTACGTGTTTGGTTTTACCGGACGCTCTCAGCTCGACGATGCGTTCAAAGCCAAGGGCTTGACGCCCAATGTCGTCCTAACGGCGGCCGACGCGGACGTGATCAAAACCTACGTGCGCTTGGGAATGGGCGTGGGTATCGTCGCGCACATGGCGGTCGACCCGGCACTGGATAGTGATTTGGTCGCCCTGGATGCCCGCCATCTGTTTGCCAGTTCGACGACGAAAATTGGTATTCGGCGCGGGACCTTCATGCGTGGCTACATGTACGATTTTCTAGCGCGTTTTGCACCTCATTTGACCCGTGACCGAGTGGATGAGGCGCTAATGGCCGGGCCGCGCTTCGAACAGACGCTGTTCGAAGGCGTCGAGCTGCCAGAGTATTGATCCCAAAAAAACCTGCTTCGGAAGTTAGGCCGAAGCAGGTGAAGGGAGGCATGACGAACTTTATGTTACGTGGCGCTTTGATCCGTGCTGATCTTAGTGCTGAAGATGTAGGCCGCACTCGCGCTTCTCTTCCACCTTGGTGGGGTCGAAGTAGTCGAAGTTGTTGGGTAGATCATGTGCTTCCAGGTAGTAGTACATATCTTTGGCCGTCCACTGAAGCAGCGGCGCCACTTTCAGTAAGCCGTCGCTATTACGGCTGACGACCTGCATTTTCGCTCGCTCTGGCGTGTCTTCGGCGCGCAGGGCTGTGAACCATACGTCAGGCTTCATTTCTCGAAGCGCCCGTTCGAAAGGCTCTAGCTTCACTTCTTGCGTAAAGGCGTTGTGCCGCGGGTCATCGATGCCAGGCATTGGCCCATCCAAGGCTTCACGATGGGCGCGGGTGCGTTGGGGTAGGAAGCTGACGATGTTCAAATTCAAACGCTGAATGAGTGCGTCTGCGAACTGATAGGTCGCCTCGGTGTTATAGCCGCTATCCATCCATACGATGGGAATATCCGGACGCACCTGCGTCACCATGTGCAAAATGACGGCTTCGAAGGGGCGAAAATTGGTAGTGCAAATAGGGCGCTCACCCTGGCTGAACGCCCACTCGATAAGCCCTTGCGGGTCGTTGGCGAAATCGCGATTGATCTGTTCGAGCGTTGAGGACATGCGGCCTCCTATGTGAAAAAGCGTGCAATGTCTCTAGGCTACCAAAAGCGAAGGACTTCTCCCCAATACCGTTTGGTTAGGCTTTTATATTTCTTTTGGATTTAAAAAAGTAGTTTGTTTATTCCAAGGCGCCAATCAAATGACGAATCTTGTCCAATGTCTCGGTGTACTCTTCCTCGGCTTGTGAATCTGCCACCAACCCGCCGCCGCCCCACACGTGGAGAGCGCCATCGTCAGCCACCATTGTGCGTATGGCAATCGACGTATCCATGCTGCCGCGCACGTCGATATAGCCCAAGCTGCCGCAATAGACGCTGCGCTGGCAGGGCTCCAGTTCATCGATTATTTGCATTGCCCGTATTTTGGGTGCGCCGGTAATCGAGCCGCCGGGAAACGCTGCCGTGAGCAATGAAAGCGGTGAGTGTTGGGACGCCAGTTGGCCTTGCACCACGCTGACTAAGTGATGGACGTTGGGATAGCTCTCTAACTGGCATAGCTGCGGCACGCGAATGGAGCCGGGGACACAAACGCGACCCAAATCATTGCGCAGCAAATCCACGATCATCACGTTCTCTGCACGGTCTTTGGTGCTGCTGAGCAAATCATTCGCCAGGGCACGGTCCTGGTCGGGCGTTTTGCCTCGTGGCCGTGTGCCTTTGATGGGGCGTGTTTCCACTAAGCCGTCACGGCTTTGAATGAAGCGCTCGGGAGAGAGCGATAGCACAGCCTGATGACCCCAGGCCATAAAACCAGAAAATGGCGTGGGGGTTGCTTTACGCAACTGAAGATACGCTTGCCACTCATCGCCTTCGTAATGCGCTGTAAAACGTTGGGCGAGGTTAATTTGATAACAGTCCCCAGCACGAATGTAGCGCTGAACGGCATCGAAACGCTCGGTGTAGGCCGCCTGAGTCAACTCCGGGGAAAATCGCTGAGTGAGCTTGAAAGGCGTTGTTGGCGTGTCGGGCGCCGCCAGCCATGCCGCTACTTGTTCACGTCGCGCCGGGCTGCCAACGAACCACGCTTGCTCTTTGACATGATCTAGTGTGATGCACCAATCAAATAGCCCCACACGTAATAACGGGAGACGAGTGGCAGCAGGGTGTTGACTGGCGATATCGGCGCGATTGCGGCCCAGGTCATAGCTCCAGTAGCCCATCAGCCCGCCCAGAAAAGGCAATTCGCTCTTTACGTTGACCGCGGGTAGCTGTTCGATCAACCACTGCTGTTGCGCGGTGACGTCCTCGGCAAGTGAGGCGGGAAGAGTGAGCATGTCAGACGACAGTCGAGTGTCGCCCTCTGGGGTCATTGTCAGCGTTGCCAGCGGATCGCTGCTGACGATGTCGAAACGGCCGGTCGTCGCTTTTGGGCGGCCGCTATCAAGCAGCACTGCGCCGGGGCGGTGCCGCAATTTGGCGAAGAGCGCCAAAGGGTCAGTAGAGTAGGGCAGGGCTGAAATCGTCAACGCCGTTGTCATGAAGCAAACGCCAAGCCAGTGGGGGGCGACGTATTTTAGAGGCCGTAACCTCATGACACCAGTATGGCCGTCGACGCCTTTCTCACGCAGCAAACTCCATTCAGGATATGGCATCGCTGATTGTTGACATTGGTTGGGCGGTGAAGAAAGGACTTGCAACGAAAGGTGAACAAAAACGGCCTTTTTGCATGGTTGACGAGGGAAATGCGGCGGGCTAAAGTTCTTTTATTCCCTAATTGTCGACAATTCCCCATGACGTTACTTGCAACTACTTCCTCGACCTCCCATGACGGCTCTGCTGAACCGGTGTCGCCAGAGGTGCGTACGCTCGCGGAGCGCGTGTTTCATCAGTTACAGAGCGATATCGTACGTGGCGAATTGGCACCGGGCAGCAAAATTACCGAGCCTGGGCTCTCTAAAACTTACGGTATCTCACGTGGGCCGCTGCGAGAAGCCATGCGTCGTTTGGAGGCGCACCGCTTGATCGAGCGAGTGCCCCATGTGGGCGCACGGGTGGTCAAACTCTCCATGAAAGAGCTGCTGGAGCTTTTCGACGTGCGTGAAGCTCTGGAGAGCATGGCGGCTCGGTTGGCGGCGGAGCACATGTCGGCCGAGGAGATTCAAGGACTGCGCGACGTGTTGGCGCTCCATGAAAGACAGGGTGACCTGAAGCGTGGTGAAGCTTACTACCAGCGTGAAGGCGACCTGGATTTCCACTATCGCATCGTTCAGGGCAGTCACAACAAAATGCTCATGAACTTGCTGTGCGACGACCTTTATTACCTCGTGCGTCTTTATCGCACGCAGTTTAGCGCCAGCGGCACACGGCCTCAGCGGGCATTCGTCGAGCACCATCGTATCGTCGACGCCATTGAGGCGGGCGATGCCGAGCTGGCCGAACTGCTAATGCGCCGTCATGTCAGCGCCTCCCGCGCCAATGTCGCCGACCGCTACGCCGCGATTCTTGAGCAATCGCCTGCGGCAAGCGTACCGGCGTCTACAAAGAACGAACAACAAGCCACAACAACGTCTGATTAGGAGCTTACGCCCATGCCGTCATCATCACCCTCGTCAACCCCTGGAGCACGCTTTCGTGCCGCGCTGAATGCCAACCAGCCGCTACCCATTCTAGGTACCATCAACGCCTATACGGCCATGATGGCCGAACGAGTGGGGCATCACGCTATTTATCTGTCCGGTGGCGGCGTGGCGAACGCCTCGTTTGGTTTGCCAGATTTGGGCATGACGACCATGAACGATGTGGTGGAAGACGCTCACCGGATTTGCGGCGCGACGGACTTACCACTGCTAGTGGATATCGATACCGGCTGGGGCGGTGCGTTCAACATTGCCCGCACGGTCAAAGAGATGCAGCGTGCGGGCGTGGCCGCCGTTCACCTGGAAGATCAGGTAGCGCAAAAACGCTGTGGCCATCGCCCCAACAAAGCCATCGTGTCGCAGCAAGAGATGGTCGACCGCATCAAAGCCGCTGCGGATGCCAAGTTGGACTCTGATTTTTATCTCATTGCTCGCACCGACGCATTCCAAAAAGAGGGCCTGGACGCCGCCATCGAGCGGGCAAATGCCTGCGTAGAAGCAGGTGCAGACGCTATTTTTGCCGAGGCAGTGCATACGCTGGACGACTACAAGGCATTCTGCCAGCGAGTGAACGCCCCCATTCTGGCCAACATTACCGAATTCGGCGCGACGCCGCTGTTTAGTCAGCAGGAGCTGGGCGATGTGGGCTGCCGCATGGTGCTCTACCCGCTCTCGGCTTTCCGCGCCATGAACGCCGCTGCCTTGAAGGTGTACCAGAGCATCATGACGCATGGCCATCAGCGTGAGGTCATCGACACCATGCAAACCCGCGATGAGCTGTATGACTTTTTGAATTATCACGATTTCGAGCAGAAGCTCGACGCGCTGTTTGCCGAGCAAAAAGACGCCTAAACGTTACCCCTATTGACCAACAATTCTTATAAATACGTACGTCAGGAGACAACACATGAGCGATAAACCGTTAGCAGGTGCAGGGTTACGAGGACAAAGTGCGGGGACGACGGCCCTGTGTACGGTGGGTAAAACCGGATCAGGCCTAACCTACCGCGGCTTCGATATCAAAGAACTGGCAGAAAAAGCCAAGTTCGAGGAGGTCGCTTACCTGTTGTTGAAAGGCAAGCTGCCCAACCAAGCCGAACTCGATCACTACATTGCCAAACTGAAAGGCCTTCGTAGTCTCCCCGATGCGCTGAAAACCGTGCTGGAGCAGATTCCCAAAGACGCCCACCCGATGGATGTGATGCGCACGGGTGCCTCCATGCTGGGCAACCTGGAAACCGAGGAGAGCTTCGACGAGCAGCAGGATGTCGCGGATCGCCTGTTGGCCGTACTGCCCTCGATCATTTGCTACTGGTACCGCTTCAGTCATGATGGCGTGCGTATCGACACCGACACCGATGATGCCTCGGTAGGCGGCCATTTTCTGCATATGCTACGCGGCGAGCCCGCCTCCGAACTGCATGCCCGGGTGATGAACGTCTCGCTGATTCTGTATGCCGAGCACGAGTTCAACGCCTCTACCTTCACTGCCCGAGTGTGCGCGTCGACGCTGTCCGACATGCATTCCTGCGTGACCGGTGCGATCGGTTCGCTGCGCGGCCCGTTGCACGGCGGAGCCAACGAAGCGGCCATGGCGATGATCGAGCAATGGACGTCTCCCGAAGAAGCCGAGCGGGAAATGCTGGGTATGTTGGAGCGTAAAGAGAAGATCATGGGCTTTGGCCATGCGATCTATCGGGAGTCGGATCCGCGTAATGCCATCATCAAAGAGTGGTCGAAGAAGCTGGCCGACGACGTTGGCGACAGCGTGCTCTATCCGGTCTCCGTCCGCTGTGAAGAGGTGATGTGGCGGGAGAAGAAGCTGTTCTGTAACGCGGATTTCTTCCATGCCAGCGCCTACCACTTCATGGATATTCCCACCAAGCTGTTCACGCCCATTTTCGTTATGTCGCGGGTGACCGGCTGGGCTGCGCACGTATTCGAGCAGCGCGCCAATAACCGCATTATTCGCCCCAGCGCAGACTATATCGGCCCTGAGAAGAGCGAATGGGTACCCATCGAAGCGCGTGATTGATCGGTCGCGTGGTGACTAAGTGAGAGGCGTTATGAACACGAATTATCGCAAGCCGCTATCGGGCGTTCTGGTAGAGGGCGAGCCGGTAGAGTTCTTCGATGCACGTCAGGCGGTCGAGGACATACAGCCCGGCGCCTATGCCACGCTGCCCTATACCTCACGGGTATTGGCCGAACAGTTGGTGCGTCGCTGCGACCCTGAGCTGCTTAGCGATGCGCTAAAACAGCTCATCGAGCGCAAGCAGGAGCTGGACTTTCCCTGGTATCCGGCGCGGGTGGTGTGCCACGACATTCTCGGCCAGACGGCGCTGGTGGATCTGGCGGGGCTGCGTGACGCCATTGCCGAAAAAGGTGGCGACCCCGCCAAAGTGAATCCCGTGGTGCCTACCCAGCTCATCGTCGATCACTCCTTGGCGGTGGAGCACGCGGGGTTCGAGAAGGATGCCTTCGAGAAAAACCGTCAAGTGGAAGATCGTCGCAACGATGATCGCTTCCATTTCATCAACTGGACCAAGCTGGCGTTCGAGAACGTCGACGTGATTCCTCCCGGCAACGGCATCATGCACCAGATCAATCTGGAGAAGATGTCGCCAGTGGTGCAGTGCCGCCCAGATGAACAAGGGTTGCGTATTGCTTATCCCGATACCTGCGTGGGCACCGATAGCCATACGCCCATGGTCGACGCGTTAGGCGTGATCTCCGTGGGTGTGGGTGGCTTGGAAGCCGAAAGCGTCATGCTGGGGCGCGCCTCTATGATGCGCCTGCCGGACATCGTCGGTGTCGAACTCACCGGTAAGCTACAGCCGGGCGTCACCGGCACCGACATGGTGCTGGCGATTACCGAGTTTCTGCGTAAAGAGCGGGTCGTGGGCGCTTATCTGGAGTTTTATGGCGAAGGGGCCGATGCGCTGACCGTTGGCGACCGTGCCACCATCTCCAATATGACACCGGAGTATGGTGCCACGGCGGCGATGTTCTACATCGATGATCAAACCATCGAGTACCTCAAGCTCACCGGGCGCGAAGACGAACAAGTGGCGCTGGTCGAAGCGTACGCCAAGCAGACCGGCCTATGGGCCGATAGTTTGACGACGGCCGAGTACGAGCGGGTACTCCGCTTCGATCTCTCCCGCGTGGCACGCACGTTGGCGGGCCCCTCGAACCCCCACGCCCATTTGCCGACCTCGGAGCTCGCCAAGCGCGGCATTGCCATCGATTTGGATAAAGCCCGAGCCGATGAACAGGCCGGGAAAATGCCGGATGGCGCCGTCATCATTGCCGCCATCACCAGCTGCACCAACACTTCCAATCCGCGCAATATGGTCGCGGCAGGGTTGATTGCCCGCAATGCCAACCGATTGGGGCTGACGCGCAAGCCGTGGGTGAAATCGTCCCTGGCGCCCGGCTCGAAAACCGTCAAGATGTACCTGGAAGAGGCGCACTTGATGGACGAGCTGGAAAACCTCGGCTTTGGCGTCGTGGCCTATGCCTGTACGACGTGTAACGGCATGTCGGGGGCGCTGGAGCCCAGCATTCAGCAGGAGATCATCGACCGCGACCTGTACGCCACGGCGGTGCTGTCCGGTAACCGTAACTTCGATGGACGTATCCACCCCTACGCCAAACAGGCGTTCTTGGCCTCGCCGCCGCTGGTGGTGGCGTATGCCATTGCGGGCACGATCCGCTTCGATATCGAAAAAGACGTGTTGGGGTACGATCCTCAGGGGAATCCGGTCACGCTCAAAGACATCTGGCCCGACGATAGCGAAATCGACGCCATCGTAAAGTCGGCGGTGAAGCCCGAGCAATTCCGCCAAACCTATATCCCGATGTTCGACCTGGACAAGAGCGCGCGTACCAAGGTAAGCGCGCTGTACGAATGGCGGCCCCAAAGCACTTACATCCGCCGCCCGCCCTATTGGGAAGGCAACATGGCAAAAGAGCGTGGACTAAAGGGCATGCGTCCGCTAGCGATTTTGCCGGACAACATCACCACCGATCACCTGTCTCCCTCCAATGCCATCATGCTAGATAGTGCGGCGGGGGAGTATCTGCACAAGATGGGCCTGCCGGAGGAGGACTTCAACTCCTACGCCACCCACCGTGGCGACCACCTGACCGCCCAGCGGGCCACCCTGGCGAATCCAAAACTGTTCAACGAAATGGTCCACGATGAGCAGGGTAAGGTGCTGCAGGGGTCGCTGGCGCGGATCGAGCCGGAAGGCAAGGTGACTCGCATGTGGGAAGCCATCGAAACCTATATGGCACGTAAGCAGCCGCTCATCATCATTGCCGGGGCGGATTACGGGCAGGGCTCATCCCGTGACTGGGCGGCAAAAGGCGTTGCCCTTGCGGGGGTAGAGGCCATCGTCGCCGAGGGCTTTGAGCGTATTCACCGCACGAACTTGATCGGTATGGGTGTTATGCCGCTGCAGTTCGAGGAAGGGACCACGCGGAAAACCCTAGAGTTGGACGGCACGGAAGTCTTCGATGTGGAAGGCACGCCCGAACCGCGCGCCATGCTCACCCTAGTCATTCACCGCACGAGTGGCAGCACCGAGCGCGTGCCAGTGGTTTGCCGATTGGATACGGCCGAAGAAGTGACCATCTATTCTGCCGGTGGCGTGCTGCAGCGTTTTGCTCAGGACTTTTTGGAATCCTCCGTTGCCTAGTCGTCTCAGCGCGATGGTAAGGGGGTGATGAATAGCGAATAGCCTGGCTGTAGCCAGGCTATTGTTTAAGAGGTGCGTCATGGCTCATCAAGCACAAATGCGTATTCCCGCCACCTATATGCGGGGCGGCACCAGTAAAGGGGTGTTTTTCACTTTGAGTGACCTGCCCACCGCCGCTCAGGTGCCGGGTGAAGCGCGCGATAAGCTGCTACTGCGCGTGATTGGTAGCCCCGATCCTTATGAAAAACAGATTGATGGCATGGGAGGAGCTACGTCCAGCACCAGCAAAACGGTGATTCTCTCGAAGAGTGACTCGCCCGATCACGATGTGGATTACCTATTCGGCCAAGTCTCGATCGATAAACCCTTCGTGGACTGGAGCGGTAACTGCGGAAATCTATCCGCGGCGGTAGGGCCTTACGCTATCGCCAACGGCTTGGTCGATCCCGCCAAGGTGCCTCGAAACGGCATCGCGGAAGTGCGTATTTGGCAGGTCAATATTCAGAAAACCATCGTTGCCCAAGTACCCATGGCGGAGGGTGAGGTGCAAGAGACCGGTGATTTCGAGCTGGATGGCGTCACTTTTCCTGCCGCAGAAATTCCCGTCGCGTTTATGGACCCGGCGGACGGAGAGGGAGCGATTTTCCCCACCGGCAGCGTGGTCGATGACCTAGAGGTGCCGGGCGTTGGTGTCCTGAAGGCGACGCTGATTAACGCGGGGATCCCGACCGTGTTCGTCAATGCCGAGGCGTTGGGTTACACCGGATGCGAACTGCAAGACGCGATCAACGGGGACGCCAAGGCGCTGGCGATGTTTGAGACGATTCGTGCCCACGCGGCGGTTAGAATGGGGCTCATTCAGCGTGTGGAGGAGGCGGCTAGCCGCCAACACACCCCGAAAGTCGCCTTTGTCGCGCCGGCCGCGAGCTATACCGCGTCAAGCGGTAAAGCCGTTCGTGTGGAGGATGTCGACCTGGTCGTGCGAGCCCTATCGATGGGTAAACTGCACCATGCCATGATGGGCACAGCGGCGGTGGCGATTGGCGCAGCCGCGGCCATTCAAGGCACGTTAGTGAACCTGGCCGCAGGAGGCATCGAGCGCGAGGCGGTCACGTTTGGGCATCCGTCAGGTACCCTTCGAGTGGGAGCAAAAGCCAGCTTGGTTGATGGCCGTTGGCAAATCGATCAAGCGTTGATGAGCCGCAGTGCCAGGGTATTGATGGAGGGTGAGGTCCGTATCCCCAGCGATACGTTCTGATCGGTAGAGGTAGTCTGCCGCCGCTGGCTATTGTCAAGCGGCGGCAGAGCACGGTGATGGCTCACGTTACTCTTCGAACGTGACCTGATCGCGCATACGGTCTACCGTGGCAGGGCCAATGCCGCTCACCCGAGTGAGGTCATCGGCATCCGTAAAGGCGCCGTTGGTTTCGCGCTCTTCGATGATGGCGGCGGCGCGGCTTGGGCCGATGCCTGGTAATTCAGCTAACAGTTCTTCATCGGCGCTGTTGACGTTGATGGGAGCCACGGTTTGGGCAAATGCTGCACTGGAAAGTCCTAGGCTCAGACTGATGAGAAGTGCAACGACAAAGCGTTTGACGGCTGTGTGCATGGTTCATGTCCCTTATTTGGTGCTTAGGTGCCAGCCACGTGCTCAACGTGATGGCGAGTAGTCGCGGTCACCTTCATGGTCGCCGCCTTAATGAACTTAAACTTTTCAAAACGTAAGTGCTGTAAGCGATCAACGATAACTTTTGTAAGTCTTTCGCTACAGGGTAATGGCGAATCGCTTACACAGCTTATATGGCGAGGCTGGTACACTAGGCGCTTGCCCCTGCGTCCAAGACGTGATTTTTCAACAGCGTTCACGAACACGGAGTAAGCGCGTGTCCACCGATTCCCCACTGATTATTGCCCTCGACTATCCCTCGCTCGATGCGGCGCTCTGCATGGCCGACCAGCTCGACCCGGCTCGCTGTCGTGTCAAAGTCGGTAAAGAACTCTTTACGCGCAGTGGCCCTGCGGTGCTGGAAGCGCTTCACGGTCGTGGCTTCCAGGTATTTCTGGATCTTAAATTCCATGATATTCCCAACACGGTGGCCAGTGCCGTTCAGGCGGCAGCGGAACAGGGGGTTTGGATGGTGAACGTACACGCATCGGGCGGGCGCAAAATGATGGAAACAGCCGCCAAACGGTTATCCGATCATCGGCTCGCGACTCACTTGATCGCCGTCACAGTGTTAACCAGTATGGGCAAAGAGGATTTGGCGGAGGTGGGCTTAACGGCAAGCCCTGCTGAGCATGTCATGCACTTGGCGGCTTTGACGCAGCAAAGTGGTTTGAACGGCGTCGTATGTTCGGCCCAGGAGGCGGCCCAGATTCGTGCGAAGTGTGGCGAGGCGTTTTTGAAAGTCACCCCGGGCATACGGCCAAGCTTTGCTGCAGCGAACGATCAACAGCGCATCATGACACCCGCTGATGCGATGCGCGCGGGCAGTACGCATTTGGTGATTGGTCGTCCGGTGACCCAGGCCGAGGATCCCATGGCAGCGTTGGCAGCCATCGAGGCCGAGCTTTCGGGCGTGTGATCACTCGCCCTCTACGCCGGTAATCGGTTTGATCGTTCCCCAGCGGCGACAGCTTGGGCACTGCCATGCCAAACTGTCGCTGCTAAAGCCGCAGCGGCGACAGCGTTGGCGGGGCCTCCCGCCCATCAGGGCCTTGGTGTGATGTTTGAGCAGCAGCAAGCGTGTATCGGGCGTCTCTTTACCCATGAGGCGCTCGCTCTCCAAGTAAAGGTCTACCAGATAATCCAGTCCCCCCAAGCTAGGGGCTTCTGCTAGCCATTCGCCGGTGCGCTCGATAGCGCTGTCGACGCCATCTCGTTGATGTACCAGTGCGCCTAGTGCCACGATGACGCTAGTGTAGGGGGCTTCGCCTAATAGTTGGTAGAGGTGGGTTTCCAATCCAGCTAGGTCGTCGTGGCGTGCATAGGCGCGTTGCAAGGCTGGTAACATGGTCGGGATGTGAGCGATATCCTGTTGGGGAATATGGCTGAGACGTTCGATGGCTTTGGCGTATTGGCCATTATCCATGTCCAGATCGGCAAGCATCAGCGTCGCACGTACACAACGCTCGTCTAGCTGTAGCGCTTTTTTGAGATGTTTACGTGCCAAAGCACGGCTAGATTGGTCGATCTCTTGCTGAGCAAGCTCGCATAGCCAGTGAGAGGCAGGTCGGCGCATGGCGGGCTGCTGTTTCATGAGCGGTTGTACGATTTCTAAGGCATCCTGCCACTCTTTTTCACGCTCGAGCAGGTCGATCAATAGTCGTTTAGCTTCCAGGCGCAGGTCCTCTTGGCTGGAGTGCTCCAGCAGTGCACGCAGCAAACGCTGCGCTCTATCATGCACGCCCAGGGCGATGAAATCCCGTGCGAGTTCGAGCTGAACGATTTCATTGGTCGTGGTAGAGAGGGCGGGGCGGGCGAGCAGGTTTTGGTGGATGCCGACGGCTTTGTCCGCTTCACCCCGCGAGCGAAACAGCTTCCCCAAGGCAATGTGTGTCTCAACGGTTTCGCTGTTGACATCTAGTGCATGGATGAACGTTTTGATGGCTTCGTCAGGCTGCTCGTTCAATAAGTAGTTCAGCCCGACGAAGTATTCTCTGGAGAGGCCCGGAGCGCGGGAGGGTCGCTGGGCGCGGCGGTGGGCGTAGCGAAAACCCAGGCCAAAGCCAATGGCTATGGCTGCCAAGAGAACGCCTAGCAGCACCGCATCCTGCATTTAGGCAAGTTCCTTAAACCCCTGCGTACGTAAACGGTCTAGCTCTTTACGCTGCTGTTTGTTGTGGCGCTCGCTACGGGCGAGCTGCGCTTTTAGGCGGACGTACACACCGAGCATGGCCAGCATGCCGACGATGACGCCAACCGCCAACGTGGCCAGCAACCACACCGATAGCGAGACCGGAGGTAGTTCGGCCCAGATCAGGTTCAAGGGGATGGCCTGCTGATTATTGACGGCGAACAAAATGCCGACCAGCAGCACTACCAATAAAATGACGGCCAGAATCAGCCCTTTGATCCAACGCATGAGAGTTTCCTAGTCAGTGACATTCATGGTGCTATTGTGTCTGAGTCTCGGCACGGCGTCATCCCGCAGAAGGTCGGATACCGCTACTTTCGCGGTCAGTAGCCGAGCGCACGACTGGCGTCGACTTGCTCGCGCAACTCCTTGCCCGGTTTGAAATGCGGGACGTACTTGCCATCCAGGTCCACCGGGTCACCGGTTTTAGGATTGCGCCCTGTGCGCGGCTCGCGATAGTGAAGCGAGAAACTGCCAAAACCACGTATCTCCACTCGCCCTCCGTTGGCAAGCGCATCGGTCATATCGTCCAAGATAATACGCACCGCCGTCTCGACTTCTTTGGCGGATAGCTCCGGTTGACGCATCGCAATTTGTTCGATTAATTCAGATTTGGTCATCGGTTGGCTCCCTGCGAACTTTAAAGGCCGTGACGCACATGCGACCTCGATAACATCGAAATCAGCATACTGCGCATAAACGCATAAAACAATTCAGATAAAACAAGGTACTAGGTAAGTACAAAGCTGATTAACAGCATAGGCGATGCTCGGCGCTGGCGCGACCCTGCAGCTTCGGTATACTGGCCTTTCATTTCACTGACTCGGAGAAGCGACCGTTGAGCGACGACACTTCCCCTGCTGCCGTTCTACGAAAGCGGCTTTATTGGCACTCCCGGCGCGGTATGTGGGAGCTGGATCTGCTATTGATTCCCTTTTTGGAGCAGCGATTCGACGCGCTAAGCGAACAGGAACAGCGCACTTACCAGCGCTTGATCGAAGAAGAGGATCAAGATCTGTTCGTGTGGTTGATGCATCGAGAATGGCCCGAAGACCCTGAGCTTCGCCATCTCGTCCAGATGATCGTCGAGCATGCTGAAACCACCGATAACGCTGCCTATCGTACGCTCTAAATTAGCCGTTGGTGTTCAAGTTGCTTTGGTGCTGGGCTTGGCGCTACTCACCGCTCGGGCGTTAAGCGTCTGGGTATCGTCAGGTATGCTCGTGATCAGCGTGTGGCTGATTGTTAGGGCTTATCGTACACAACGGTGTGGTGAGCTTCATTTGGTGCAAAACGGCAGTCAGTGGGAAGGTTACTGGCTGCAGAGCACGGGTGAGCCGGGCGTGAGATTAGGTGTAAGCTGTGACTACCTTGGGCCTTGGCTGGTCGGTCTGCGTATCGGTGCCCTGCGAATGTGGGTGTGGCCCGACTCATTGCCGAATGCCAGTCAGCGCGCATTGCGTCGCTGCTTTCATCGGCCGGGCCGCTGATCCTTTAGACCAGGTCATCTAGCTTTATCCACGATGGCTGAGTATCCAGTGCGGAGCGCGGCCAATCCTTCGAGTAGTGCAACCCCCGTGATTCGTGGCGCTTTGCGGCGGCCATCACTGTCATTTTGGCCAATGCCAGGGCCTGCTGGAAGCGAATGCTCTCTGGATGTGCCTTGGCGGATTCGTTCGACTCCCATTCATCGCTCAGAGCGGCTAACGCTCTGCGGGCAGCTTCTAGGCCTTGATCGCTCCGAACGATGGAAACATGTTGGCTCATGATGCTACGCATCGTGTGGCGATACCGGTCGAGCTGCTTAGCGTCAAAAGGGGCGTCTGGGGTTAAGGGAGGGGGGGGGACGGTTTCTTGCGTGACCGTCTCGCGCGCGTGCTTAGGGGACGCAAGGATGTGCTGCGCACAGCTTCTAGCATACACCAAGCACTCCAGGAGCGAGTTGCTGGCCATACGGTTGGCTCCGTGCAGGCCGGTGTAGGCGGTTTCTCCGATCGCGTAGAGGTTGGCGACCTGTGTGGCGCCCACGTGATCCGTTGCGACACCGCCGCAGCTATAGTGGGCGGCGGGAACAACGGGGATCGGCTGGCGCGTAATGTCGATTCCCCGTGAGGCGCAATGCGTCAAAATCGTGGGGAAATGATGGCGTATGGCTGCCTGCCCGAGGTGACGAATGTCTAGCCAAACGTGCCCCAGTGTGCCTTGCTGAAGGTGCGCATCGATGGCGCGCGCCACCACGTCTCGTGGGGCAAGTTCGGCGCGCGGGTCCAGGTCGGGCATGAAACGGTGGCCCGTCTCGTCGAGCAAATGTCCCCCTTCACCTCGTACTGCTTCGCTAATGAGGAAAGCCGGGCCGTGCGGGTCGTAAAGGCAGGTGGGGTGAAACTGCTGAAACTCGAGGTTGCAGAGCGAGGCGCCCAGCTCGGCTGCCATTATCATCCCTTCGCCGCTGCTGGGCGAAGGGGTAGTGGTGTGGCGATAGAGCCCACTGGCTCCGCCGGTCGCCAGTACCGTGTGTTGGGCGAAAAGCAATTGTCGCCGCTGGCTACTGTCGACGCCCTGGGCGCCAATGCAACGGCCCTTGGCATCTTGCAACAGGTTGACGATGGTGAGATCGCTGCGTTGGATAATGCGTGGGTGCGCGGTGACGCTGCTGACCAGGGTATCGACGACGGCGCGGCCTGTTGCATCGTCGGCGTGAATGATGCGCCGCGCATTGTGCCCGCCTTCTCGGGTGAGGTGGTAGGGGTAGCGAGCCTGAGGGTCGGGGTCGAGGGTGAAAGGCACGCCCCTGTCGATGAGCCACTGAATGGCCTCAGGTCCGTGAGATACGGTAAAGCGAACGGCTTCTTCGTCGCACAGACCGTCGCCTGCAATCAGCGTGTCCCGTACATGATCATCCAGGCAATCATCTGGGGAAAGCACCGCTGCGATGCCGCCTTGAGCCCAGCGACTGGCCCCTTGATCATCCTGTTTAGGACGAACCAGGGTAACGGACAAATGATCAGCAACTTCCAATGCCAAGGTTAGACCAGCGACACCGCCGCCAATAATCAATATGTCAGATGTTGGCGTGCTCATTTGGCCCGTTTCCTCTCTTTGCGACAATAGTCAGGAGGGCATGATAGCGTGACGTTTCGGACTAGGCGATGCGTTTGGTAAAAAAACAGGGAGTTGGAGGGGAGGGGCAAATACAAAAAAGCCGCGTAGATAGCCTCTATCTCGCAGCGTTACTTTCAATCTAAATTAATGGTTTATCAATGGTGCCCGGAGCCGGACTTGAACCGGCACGGAGTTACCTCCGAGAGATTTTAAGTCTCTTGCGTCTACCAATTTCGCCATCCGGGCAGTGTATCGATGCTATGAAAGCCATCGTTACACTGAAAATGGAGGCTGGAGTCGGAATCGAACCGGCGTACACGGAGTTGCAGTCCGCTGCATAACCACTCTGCCATCCAGCCAAGCAAGTCGTTTCATTGGGGTCAACCAAATTGGAGCGGGAAAGGAGATTCGAACTCCCGACCCTCGCCTTGGCAAGGCGATGCTCTACCACTGAGCTATTCCCGCTCGACTCGAGGGCGAATTATACGCATCACCACGCGCTTGTCAAACAATCAATTTACCAATGGGTTCAAAGAGCTATTGTAAAACTGAGGCAATGCCCTTTACATGGAGCGGCTAAGGTGAGGCCAAGCAGCTTTGAGGTATTGGACCATGGAGAGCAGTGTCAGGGCGGCGGCGATGTAAAGCACCACCACGCCTAAAAGGGCAATAAAATGTCCTGGGGGGAAGGCCAGAAGTACCAGAATGGCCATCATTTGCAGCGTGGTTTTGAGTTTGCCAATCCAGGACACAGCGACCATGCCGCGTTTGCCCATCTCTGCCATCCACTCTCGAAGCGCCGAAATGACGATTTCACGCCCAATGATGACCAAGGCTGGGAGCGTCAAGACCAGCGTGTCAAAGCGTTCGATCAGCAGGGCGAGTGCCACGGCGACCATGAGCTTATCTGCAACAGGGTCTAGGAAAGCGCCAAAGGGAGTGGATTGATTCCAGCGACGGGCGAGGTAGCCGTCTAACCAATCCGTCACGGAAGCAAGGGCAAACAAGCCCGCAGCGACTGGCATGCTCCAGCTAAAGGGTAGATAGAACAGTACGACCAGTAGCGGAATGAAAACGATTCTTGCCAGTGTGAGTATGTTGGGTATATTCATCGCAGGGCGCGATCCTTGCCGGAGAATCATGAAAGTCGGAGTGAAGCGTGGGGTCATTCTATCCCCCTTAGCGCATTGCATCCATGTTAAGAACGCGTTTATCCGTTCAATGACGTATAAATCGTCTCAGCCAGCGCGGCGTTGATGCCAGGCACTCTGGCCAGCTCATCGCGGCTTGCCTTTTGTACGCCCTGTAGCCCCCCGAAGAAGCGCAATAGTTCGCGCCGCCGTTTTGGCCCAATGCCGGGGATGTCTTGCAGAGTAGAGGTGCGCCGCGCTTTGTCTCTGGCGGCGCGGTGCCCGGCAATGGCAAAGCGGTGCGACTCGTCGCGAATGTGCTGTATCAGGTGCAGCGCTGGGGAAGCAGGGTCCATCGGTAACGGGTTATCGCTGGTCTCTAAGAATAGCGTTTCTAGACCCGCTTTACGGGTAGTGCCCTTGGCGACGCCCAGCAGCACGATGTTGGTAACGGCTAAGTCGTTCAATACGCCACGCGCCATATTGAGCTGCCCTTTGCCGCCATCCACAATCAAGATGTCTGGAGCCACCGCTTCACCGCTTTTTACTCGCTTCAGCCGCCGAGTGAGCGCTTGCTGCATGGCAGCGTAATCATCCCCGGCGGCAACGCCTTCGATGCGAAAATGGCGATAGTCGCTCTTACGCGGGCCTTGATGATCAAAAACGACGCATGACGCTACCGTCGCCTCGCCTTGGCTATGACTGATGTCAAAGCACTCCAGCCGTTCTGGCAGGCTGTCAAGGCCGAGCGCTCTTTGTAGGGCCTCGAAACGCTGGGTCAGTTGAGACTTGTTGGCAAGCTGCGAGGCGAGCTGCTGCTCGGCGTTGGTCATGGCCAAGTGCTGCCACTGGGCGCGATGTCCGCGTACCTGGCTGGTGACCCTGATTTTTTTGCCTGCCAGTTGCGAGAGCGCATCGGCAATCAGCGCACTATCCTCTAGGGGGTGGCTCGTAATCACTTCCCCAGGAACATTATGGGGCTGTCCAAAGTAGTACTGGCTGACGACTTCGGTCAACAGCATCTCCGGCGGTAGGTCGAGATCGTTTTTTGGCGTGTGATGGCGCGCGCCTAGTAAGCGTCCATCTCTCACGCTTAGGATAGAGATGCCGAGTGCACCCGGTCGCTGGGCCAGCGCAAACACATCGGCATCGCCACTCTCGTTATCGACGAATTGGCGCTGCTGAAGCTGACGCAGCTGCTGAATTTGATCGCGCAGACGAGCGGCTTCTTCGAAGTCGAGCGCCTGGCTGGCGATTTCCATCTCTTGAGTCAATAGCTGCGTGACGTGCTCACTCTTGCCTTCCAAGCACATGACGGCGTGCTCCACATCTCGCCGGTACTCTTCCTCGGAAATATAGTCCACGCATGGGGCGCTGCAGCGCTGGATTTGATACTGCAAGCAAGGACGAGAACGGTGGGCAAAGACGCTGTCTTCGCAGTTGCGGATGCGGAATATTTTCTGCATCAGCGTGAGGCTCTCCTTGACCGCGCCGCTGCTGGGGTAAGGGCCTAGGTAGCGGCCGTCATCGCGACGCTGGCGTGCACGCTTGTACTCCAGAGCCGGGTAGGGGTGGCGATCAGTGACGAAGACGAAAGGATACGACTTATCGTCGCGCAGCAGAATGTTATAGGGCGGGCGAAGTTCCTTGATCAGCGTTTGTTCGAGTAACAGGGCCTCGGTTTCACTGCGGGTCACAGTGATTTGAATGTCGGCAATGCGCGCCACCATCGCCTGAGTTTTCGCATTGAGTTGGCCACGGAAATAACTTGCCAGCCGAGCTTTCAGGCGTTTTGCTTTCCCTACATAGAGCGTATTCTGCTCCTCGTCGAGCATGCGGTAAACGCCCGGCGACGAGCTGACGGAGCTTAGAAACTGCTTGGCATCAAAAGTCATGGCTGGGCATCGGCGCTCTCAAACGTCAGAAGAGGCGATGGTAGGTCTATCCCAGGATCGCGTCAAAGCCCTCGACGAGCCCGTGGCGTAAGGCAAGGTGAGTGAGTTCGACGTCCGTGGCGACTTGCAGCTTGTCAAACAGGCGGTAACGGTACGTGTTGACGGTCTTTGGGCTCAGGTGCAGGCGATCGGAAATGTCTTGTACACGCTGGCAGTTGACGATCATCAGCGCTATTTGTAGTTCACGGTGGGAGAGGTGGCTAAAGGGGTTATCCTCGTCAGTGAAGTGCGCCAAGGCAAGCCGCTGGGCAATCTCTTGGCTGACATAACGGCGTCCGTGGAAGACCTGCCGAATGGCTTCGGTCATTTCAACGGCGTCTGCCCCTTTGCTAAGAAAGCCTGATGCGCCGGCCTCGAGCATCCGTCGCAGCACGCTATCCTCCAAATGCGCGGTAAGAATAATCACTTTGACATCGGCCAAGGTGCGGTGGATACGGCGTGTGGCTTCGAGCCCGCCGATTCCCGGCATGCGGATATCCATGAGTACGATATCAGGCTTTAACTGGCGACACTGAGTCACGGCGCTTTCGCCATCGTCAACCTCACCCACGATCTTGATATCGCACTCTTCGTTGAGCAGGTGGGCGATACTGGTTCTCACCAGGTGGTGATCATCGGCAATTAAAACGTTGATCAAGGGTCTGGCTCCTGCAGGTAGTCATCGTTGGCTCGGGCGATACGCGTGCTGCGAAACTATAGAGTGCCACAGCTCTTGGCAAAGGAGAATTAGTTGATGCTTGTTTACTTTAAACCTTGACCTTGCACTGCTTGTCGCTTAGTATTCGCTCCGCTGCAGGTTGCTGCAGTGATTGGGGCCTTAGCTCAGCTGGGAGAGCGCAACACTGGCAGTGTTGAGGTCAGCGGTTCGATCCCGCTAGGCTCCACCAAATTCTAAACGCCGCGTTATTTATAACGCGGCGTTTTCGTATGCCTGCTCTCGAGCTTTGCTCCTCTGCTTTCCACCCGAGTGTGGGTGGAAAGCACCAGAGCTTAGGCTTCGAGGAGCTTGGGTTACGAAGAACTTAGCCTTCGATTTGCCCGAGCAGCAGGAATTCGATCAGTGCCTTCTGGGCGTGCAGACGGTTGCCTGCCTCTTGCCAAACCACGGCGCGCGGGTCGTCCAGCAGTGTATGGCTAATCTCTTCGCCGCGGTGAGCTGGTAGACAGTGCAGGAAGAGGGCGTCGGGCTTGGCGGTATCGAGCATGGCTTCGGTGACTTGAAAGTCGGCGAAATCTGCCTCGCGCTTTGCTTGCTCTGCTTCCTGGCCCATCGATGCCCACACGTCGGTGGTGATCAAGTCAGCGTCTTTGGCCGCTTCTTTGGGGTCGTGGAGTAGCGTGACGCAGTTGCCAGCCGCTTCCATGATGTCAGCGCGAGGCTCGTATCCTCTCGGACAACATACCCTCAAATGGAAGCCGAACTGGCGAGCGGCATTGATCCAGGAGTGACACATATTGTTGCCATCGCCCACCCATACGGCGGTACGGCCTTTCACGCTGCCGCGAAGCTCGGTCCAGGTCATGACGTCTGCCAGCAGTTGGCAGGGGTGATAGTCGTCGCTGAGCGCATTGATCACCGGCACGCTGCTGGCACTGGCGTAGGTTTCCAATCCTTCGTGGGAGAAGGTGCGAATCATCACGGCGTCGACCATTTCAGAGAGCACGCGAGCGGTATCTTCGATGGGCTCGCCGCGGCCCAGCTGGGTATCGCGGGGAGAGAGGAAGAGCGCGTGGCCACCAAACTGCGCCATACCCGTCTCGAAAGAGACACGAGTACGCGTGGAGGATTTTTCGAAAATCATTGCCAGCGTGCGGTTGGGCAGCGGTGTATAAACCGGACCGTTGGCTTTCAAATCCGTTTTGATCTTGATGGCACGCTGGATCAAATACGCCAGCTCGTCTGGGGATAAATCCAGTAAAGTAAGGAAATGGCGTGTCGCCATGATGACTGCTCTCCACACAAAAACACCATCCTAGCGATGCGGCAGGGGATGCGCAACGCGAGCAGCATGCGTAGAATGGCGGCCACGCGTTAAGACCGAGTCGTTTGCTCGGGTATTGGCGGCAGCCGCGCCTACCTTACTCTGCCGGTCATGGGGTTAAAGCCAGTGAGCGGATCGCGTAGACTGGCGCGGAACACAACACTCGTTAGGAGCACATCATGAGCACGACTGCCGAAAACATTCAGCGTCAAATCAGCGAAAACCCGATTCTGATCTACATGAAAGGCACACCTCAGTTGCCCCAGTGTGGTTTCTCCGCGCAGACCGTTCAGGCGCTGATGAGCTGCGGTGAGCGCTTTGCCTTCGTCAACGTTCTGGACAATCCGGATATCCGTGCAGAACTTCCCAAAATTGCCAACTGGCCGACATTTCCGCAACTGTGGGTAGAGGGCGAACTGGTTGGCGGTTGCGATATCGTGGTCGAAATGCATCAAAACGGCGAGCTGGAAAAACTCG
Organism: Halomonas sp. McD50-4; assembly: GCF_022348135.1. Classification (NCBI taxonomy): domain Bacteria; kingdom Pseudomonadati; phylum Pseudomonadota; class Gammaproteobacteria; order Oceanospirillales; family Halomonadaceae; genus Halomonas; species Halomonas sp. McD50-4. Next base: position 144,860 of record NZ_JAKRFG010000007.1, read on the forward strand.
TCAAAGAAGCCGCCCAGCGCGCTGCAGCCGCCGAAGGTGGTGAAAACGCTTGAGCGTGATGCCACAAGCCGTTTGAAGACCGCCCGGCGGTTGGCGGGCTGCGGTGCAGCCGCTAGAATGGTGCGCAATCACTAAGCGCTTACTCTTAGCAAACGCGGTTCACGATGGGCCGCGTCGCACCGATTGTCAGCCCGCCAAAGGAAGTGTTGCTCAATGAGCTATCAGGTTCTGGCCCGCAAGTGGCGGCCACGTACATTCCACGAGCTCGTGGGCCAGGCCCATGTTCAACGCGCCCTGGTCAATGCTCTTGACCAGGGCCGTTTGCATCATGCCTACCTCTTTACCGGCACGCGAGGCGTCGGCAAAACCACCCTGGCGCGCATCTTGGCAAAGTGCCTCAACTGCACGGCGAATGGGCGCGGCGACGAAGGCATTACCTCGACCCCCTGTGGTCAGTGTGATAGCTGCCAAGCCATCGACGAGGGGCGCTTCGTCGACCTGATCGAAGTCGATGCTGCCTCGCGTACCAAAGTGGAAGACACCCGCGAGCTGCTCGATAATGTCCAGTACGCGCCTACACAAGGGCGCTATAAAGTGTATCTCATCGATGAGGTGCACATGCTGTCCACCAGCAGTTTCAACGCGCTGCTGAAAACGCTGGAAGAACCCCCGCCCCACGTCAAGTTTCTGCTGGCGACGACCGACCCGCAGAAACTCCCGGCCACCGTTTTATCACGTTGTCTGCAGTTTACGCTCAAGCACATGCCGCCTGAGCGTGTCGTCGAGCATTTGACCTACGTGCTGGGGCAAGAGGGCGTCGATTACGACGAGAGCGCGCTGTGGCTGCTGGGCAAAGCCGCCGAAGGCTCCATGCGTGACGCTATGAGTCTGACCGATCAAGCGATTGCGTTCGGCCAAGGCGCCGTTCGGCACGCCGATGTGGCGGCCATGCTGGGTACGCTGGATCATCGCCATGTGCTCGCGCTCGTCGATGCCTTGGCAGATGTGGACGTGCAGAAGCTGTTGGCGGAAGTGGCGCAGTTGGCCGAACAGGGGCCGGATTTTGCCGCCGTGCTAGACGAGCTGACGGCCACTCTTCATCGCTTGGCCGTGGCGCAGATGGTGCCCGATGCTGTGGATAACAGTCACGGTGATCGTGCGCAGATCCAGCAGTTGGCCAGCCGTTTTACCGCCGAAGACATTCAGCTCTACTACCAGATTGGTATTCAGGGACGTGGCGACATGGTGCATGCCCCGGATTTGCGCAGCGCCTTGGAAATGACCTTGTTGCGTATGCTGGCCTTCCGCCCCCAGGGCGTGCCGAAACCGCCGGTAACGCCGTTACCGCTACGCCGCGAGCCCGCCTCCGATACGAGCGCACCCGCCGAGGCATCAACCGAGACCGCTACTTCTGTCGACGGATCTAGCACAAAAAAGCCTGAGCCTGCATCCGTAGTCGCCGGGGACTCGCCCCAAGCGCCTGCTGAGGTGCAGGCCTCAGCGGCTCATGAGGATGATGCGGGCTCGGCCTTGTCTTTGCCGACTGGCGCCGAACGAGACGAGTCGGAGCCCCCGCCCTGGTCGCTTGAAGAAGTGGAACATACGGCTACGCTCGCGCCAGAGCCAGAGCCAGAGCCAGAGCCAGAGCCAGAGCCAGAGCCAGAGCCAGAGCCACATGACGCCTCTTTGGTTGCTGCTACGTCTGAAGTCACACCCGAACCCGTGACCGAGCTTGGTCGTTGGGACCATAAGACGTGGTTAGCCCATTTTGACGCGTTGGGCTTGGGAGGCTTGACGCGCAATTTGGCGGCACATTGCCAGTTGGAGAGCGATGATGGGCAGACCGTGATACTGCGGCTCGACCCCAGTCAGTCGGCCATGCAAGCCGATGTGCACAATGGACGAATCGAGCGTGCGCTCAAGGCGTTGGGGTTGACAAGAAAGCTTCAGTTCAGCGTCGCCGAGCTAGACACGGCGCTGGAAACGCCTCGCCAGCAAGAAGAACGCCTGCTGCAGGAGCGCCACGCACAGGCAGTTGATCTATTGCATCACGACCCCAATATCCAGAAGCTACAGCAGGCGTTTGGGGCTACGCTCATTGAGTCGTCCGTCAAACCGACGCCAGCGGCACGCTCTTAATGGCTACCGGCTATCTTTATCCGTTTCAATAATTGAGGAGAACACCGCATGTTCAAAGGCGGAATGGGCAACATCATGAAGCAAGCCCAAGAAATGCAGGAAAAAATGCAGCGTGTACAGGAAGAAGTCGCTCAGGCGGAGGTACATGGTGAGGCAGGCGCTGGGATGGTCAAAATCACCATGAACGGCCGTCACGATGTCATCGATGTGACGATTGACCCTAGCGTGCTGGAAGAAGACAAGGAGCTTCTGGAAGATTTACTGGCCGCCGCAGTGAACGATGCCGTTCGCAAAGTAGAAGCCAACTCTAAAGCGAAGATGGAAGAAGCAACGGCCGGCCTGAATTTACCGCCTGGCTTTAAGATGCCCTTCTAAACCATGCGTTTTTCTCCGCTTGTCGAGCAATTGATGGACGCCTTTCGCGTGCTGCCCGGCGTTGGGCCGAAAACGGCTCAACGTATGGCCATGCATCTCTTGGAGCGTGAGCGCCCGGGGGGTAAGCGTTTGGCCGCCGTGATCCAGCAAGCGATCGATGAGGTCGGTTATTGCCAGCGCTGTCGAACGCTGACTGAAGCCGAGATATGTGCGCTGTGTGAGAGTCCGCGCAGAGACGATGCGCTACTTTGTGTCGTCGAGTCCCCTGCTGATCAGCTAGCGATCGAAGAGGCCGGTGGCTTTCAAGGGCGCTATTTCGTGCTACATGGCCATCTCTCGCCGCTCGACGGTATTGGGCCAGATGCTATTGGGCTCGATGTGCTCGAGAGTATCGTGGCCGAGGGCAGCGTTCGTGAAGTGGTGTTGGCTACCAATCCCACGGTAGAAGGTGAAGCGACCGCCCACTTCATTGCGTCTCAGTTAGCACATTACGGCGTCGCTTTCTCGCGTCTTGCTTACGGGGTGCCCATGGGCGGTGAGCTGGAGTATGTCGATGGTGGCACACTGAGTCGCGCCTTTAACGGTCGCCAGCCTTTCGCTAGCGACGAATACTGACAAGAAACGCAAGCGCTGATGCGGTTGTGCCAACCCGGAAAACTGCTTTGTCCTCTTCAAGCTCTTCTTACTATCAATGGATTGAAAATGCCGAGGCATTGGATGCCGCCTGTGAAGCGGTAGCCGGTGCTAGTGTCATTGCCCTCGATACCGAGTTTTTCCGTGAGAACACCTTCTTCCCCGTCCCAGCGTTGATTCAGTTTGCAAGTGATGACGTCGCTTATTTGGTCGATCCGCTCTGTACACCCTGCACGACCTCGTTCAAAGCGCTGCTGCAAAACGATGCGGTGAAACTGCTGCATGCTTGCAGCGAAGATCTGGAGGTCTTCCAGCATTGGGCGGGCGTTCTCCCTACACCGCTGGTGGATACCCAAGTCGCGCAGGCCTTTTTGGGGGAAAACCCCGGCATGGGCTATCAAAAGCTGGTCGAGCACTGGGTAGGTGAGACGCTGCCAAAAGAAGAAACGCGCTCCAACTGGTTGGAGCGGCCGTTGACGCCGTCTCAGTGCGAATATGCGGCGCTGGACGTCATCTATCTACTCCAGGTATGGCAACTTCAATCTGAGAAACTGGACGGTCTAGGACGACGGGAGTGGCTAGACAGCGAGTGCACCCATTTGATTGAGCAGGCAGGGCGCAGCGAGGAGAACGATGGTCAGTGGTATACTCGCCAGCGTCAGTTGTGGCGGCTTTCACCACGCCAACTCGAGGCGTACCGGCTGATGACCATCTGGCGTGAGGGTGAAACGCGTCGCCGCGATCTGCCGCGTAACTGGCTGGTGAGCGATAAGCTGCTGTTTGCCATCGCCGAGAAGATGCCTAAAAACCGCTATGAGCTCGCCGAGATAGACGGCGTCAAACCGTCGCTGGTCAAAAAAGAGGGCGATGCCCTGTTGGCGCTCGTCAAACAGGCGCTTCACTGTCCCGATAACGCGTTGCCAACACCCTGGCCTGACCCGATGCAACCTGCTTTCAAACGCCGATTCAAAATCATCAAAGGCGTGGTGACGGAAACGGCGTCTGAGCTGAACATCGCGCCTGAAATGTTACTGCGCCGACGGGATATCGAGGCGCTGGTCATGCAGCGGCTCGCGCACCAGCCGCTGACGGAGCTTAGCGGCTGGCGGGCCCGCTGCCTTACCCAGGCGATTCACCAAGCGCTCGAGGAGTCATCTTTATGAGTGAAAAGTTACTTTGCGAGATCTTTAAAAGTTCGCGCAAAGACGAAATGTATCTTTATGTGGACAAGCGTCAAGGTCTGGAGAGTGTGCCTGACGCGCTGATGGCTACGTTTGGTAAGCCATTGCCCGTGCTGACCATGATCCTGACGGCGGACAAGACGCTTGCCCGAGTCAAAGCAGCCGACGTAATGACGGCCATCGATGAACAGGGGTTTTATTTGCAAATGCCGCCTGCCAAAGAGCCTTACTTACTCGACATTCATCGAGCACAGTCAGCTGACCGCTCGTGAACGAACGAAGGCAGCGTAGGGCATTATGAACTTTCTGGCCCACGCCTGGCTGGCACAGCCAGGCGACGATGGCTTTTTGTACGGCAATTTGATTGCCGATGGCGTAAAAGGCAGCGATCTCTCTGGGTGGTCGCCGAGTGTTGCAGGCGGTATTCGCCATCATCGCCGGGTGGATGCCTGGGTAGATCAGCACCCGAGTGTTTTGTTGGCCAAACGGCGTGCCCCGAAGACGCAGCGACGCTACGCGGGCATTGCGCTGGATATCGTCTGGGATCACTTCATTGCCCGCCAGCATGCAGGCACAGAGCAGCACGCCTTGGTCGAGCGCTGCTATCGTCTACTGAGTGCTTGGCCTGCACCCCAGCGGCTGTCGACGATGATGCCGGTCCTGGTCGAGCAAGACTGGCTCCGCCGCTATGCGGATTTCGACTTTACCTGCCGTGCGGTATCGGGCATTGGGCAGCGGCTGTCAGGCACTAACCGCTTGGCCGAGCTCGTTCCCTGGCTGCGTGAAGATTACGCTGCACTGGAATGCGATTTCAGTCGACTGTGGAGCGAGTGCCGCGCCGAGCTAACCAGCGATGGCGCTGAGAGTAGTCACTAATAGACGTAACGGTTTGCTGAGGTGATAAGAGATGAATACCGCGCTACGCGAGCGCTTCTGGGAACGCTATCCCCTGGAAGAGCTCACTCAGCCCGAGTGGGAAGCGCTGTGTCATGGTTGCGGCCAGTGCTGTTTGCTCAAGCTGCACGATGACGAGACGAAAGAGCTCGCCATTCTGAACGTAGCTTGTAGGCTGCTGGATACCCATAGCTGTCAGTGCAGTGATTATGAGAACCGCTTTGACAGCGTGCCGGATTGTACGCAGCTAACGCCTGAGCTGGTCAAAGAGTTTACTTGGTTGCCGCACACCTGTGGTTATCGGCGCGTAGCGGAAGGGCGAAAGCTGGCGGGTTGGCACCCATTGTTGAGTAACGATGCCGAGCGGGTGCACCGCAAAGGCGTGAGTGTGCGTGGGTTTGCCGTGTCGCAGGATGACGTGCCAGAGAAATATCTCGAAGAGCACATTATTGCCGTGATCCCGATGACATGATGTGATGCTCGTTGTGGTGTTTGCCTTCCTTGGCAATTCGGCCGCTAGCTGCCCTCTGGGTTAGCTGGCGGTTTTGCTTTTCGTGCTGTCCCAAATCGTTAGGAACGCTTCTTTCAGCGCCGAAGATTGAGGCCTGTTGGCACGCTGCTGAACGCTTTGCTTGGCTTTTTCTTGCGCCGCTGATGTGACCGGTGCGTCCCAGATGGTCAGAAACTTATCTTGATAATTCATGGTGTGCCTCGTCATGTTGGTTAGACGTTGGTATATGAAACTTATGGCTAGTATGACGTAAAAAAAGCGCCCTGTGAAGTTTTATGGAAAATGTTTTCATAAATAAACTCGACGCCAACACGTACTCATAAAAAAGCAGCGCCTCGGCGCTGCTGGTTTGCTGGTGTCAAGACTCACCCTTGGGGAGTCCTATGCTTGGCTAGCCAACCAATGAGGGTATTGAATGGCATGGGTTTGGCGAACAAATACCCCTGTAGCACGTCGCACTCCAGCGACAGTAAATGTCGCTCCTGTTGGTGGGTTTCGACACCCTCGGCAACCACGGTGAGCTCTAAATGATGAGCGAGTGCAATGATTCCCTGCACGACGGCGGCATCTTTGCCGTTGTCACCAATATTGATAATGAAGCTGCGATCGATCTTGATTTTATCGATGGGTAAGTGGCGTAGGTAGCTAAGACTCGAAAACCCCGTGCCAAAGTCATCGATCGCAATACTGATCCCCATGTTTCGCAGCGCGTGCAGCGTATCGATGGCGGCGTCGGTGTCGTTCATTAAAATACCTTCGGTCAGTTCCAGCTCCAGTGCGGTGGGCGGGAGACCGGCGGCGTCGAGGGTGTTGCGTAGCGAGCTCAAAAAGCTAGGGCGATGAAATTGCATGGGAGATAGGTTGATCGCCATGCGGCAGTCGCTTGGTAGATCTGGTGGCAGTTTCATGAAGTCTTGGGCGGCACGCTCCATGACCCACTGGCTCAAGCCGATGATTTGTCCCGTCTCCTCGGCGATGGGAATGAATAGCGCAGGTGAAATGGGGCCTTTGATAGGATGATTCCAACGAAGAAGCGCCTCGAAACCGCGTACATCGCCCTCTCGACCCAGCAGTGGTTGATAATGCAGTTCGAATTGCTCTTGGCTGATGGCTTCTTGAAGGTCGTTTCTCAACGTGACGCGCTGTGTCAACTTCTGATTGATATCGTGTGTAAAGATTTGCTGGGTATTTCGCCCTTGCTGTTTGGCTTTGTACATCGCCATGTCTGCCTGTTGAAGCAGAGCCGCCGGATTATCGAGGCCCTCATCGCCGAGCGCGATACCGATACTCGCCGAGAGATAGAGTTCGTGCCGGTCGATGCGATAGGGCTGGGCGAGTTCTAAGAGCAAGCGTTCGGCCACCTCTTGTGCTTGATGGGGAGCGTCCAAATCAGGCAGCAGAAGCACGAATTCGTCGCCGCCAAAGCGACAAAGCGTATCCGAAGGGCGAATCACGTCCTCCAAACGACGTGCCACGTGGATCAATACTTGATCGCCGATGGCATGGCCCAAGGTGTCATTGATCGGCTTGAATTCGTCCAAATCGATGAACAGCACGGCGAGCTGCTGATGGTGTCGCTTGGCTAAGTCGACGTCATGGCGTAAACGATCTTCGAACAGCGCCCGGTTGCCAAGTCCAGTAAGCGCATCGTGCGTGGCATGAAATGCCAGCTCGTTTTCGTGATCTTTTCGTTCTGAAATATCGTTGATAATGCCCACAAAGTGGGTCGCTTTGCCATCTTGCGCACGCACGGGGGATATGAACACGTTGTTCCAGAATGCGCGTCCATCTTTACGATAGTGACGAATCGTCAAGCTGATGTCTTGCTGACGGGTGAGCGCGTCTTGGATCTCTTGTACCTGTTTGGGGTCAGTATCTGGTCCCTTTAAAAAGTCATAATTTTGTTGCTGGGCATCGTCGAGTTCATAGCCGGTGATCGCAACGAAGGCGGGGTTGACGTAAATGATTGGGAAGTCGTCGCCGCGAGCCTCACAAATCAACACGCCATTACTGCTCGCCTCCAGGCTGCGCTGAAAGATACGCAATTGCGCCTCGTTGAAACGCAGGGCGGTCATCTCTTTTACCACGCCGTACACGCCTACCACCGTTTCCATGACCACTGTCGGTAGAAACGAGATATCGACGAAGTGCAGTTGCCCCGTTTGGCTAGGAAGCTCGATTTCTATACGCTGTGCCACGCCGGTGAGCGCCTGGCCAAAGACTTCGTCGATCGATTCGCGCTGCTCGGTGGGCACGAAACTGTCAAGGTGTTGACCGATGATATCGGCTTCGCTCATGCCCATCAGCGTCAGAAGTGATTGGTTCACGCTGAGGAAGTGGCCGTCGATATCCAGCGAAAACACGCCGTCTGGATTTTGAGTAAACAGTGAGCGAAAGCGCTGTTCGCTGTCTTGTAGGGTTTGCTGGTGGTGATAACGCTCGATAGCCAAACGCATTAATCGCAGAGCGCTAGGTAGCAGCGTTGGTTCGGTATCGGCGGTGTGGTTGGCTGCCGATGCGGGCATCTGCTGCGACAGCAGTACCACCACGCCCAAAGGCAGTGCCTCTGAGCCGCTTATGATATGTACGTCGGCGCAAACATAGCCATTCTCGGCCGCCATTTGGGTAAACGTCAGCGACATGTTGGTATCTGGGGTAAGACGCGTCGTCGATTGCCCTTGCTGATGTAGTTCTCTGGCCAGCGTGACGAGGCTCTCGCTGAAGGATAGCGAGTCTTGGAGGGCAAACGGTAGACTGCTGGAGAGTACTTCCACTCGGTAGGTCGCTGTGTTGTCTAGCCGCCATATGGCCGCGTGGCAGTGTGGGCTTTGTTGTTCCAAGAGCCGGCAAATTTGCAGAAGGGTGGCGCTGCAGGGCTCGTCGCGAGCAATCATGGCTTGGATGCGGTGCTGATCCTCCAGTGCCTCTTTGGCTTTGGCAAGCTCCCGTGTCCGCTGAGCTCTTGCCGCGATCAAGGCGAAGCTAAGCACCAGTTGATAGGTGAGTAGCAAACCCGCTATGCCGATACTGGCAGCAAGGAATTGAGCGACATCGAACGTAGGTGAAGGGCGCGACCAAAGGCTCAAGTTTAGCGCCGCATCACCTGGCAGCCCAAGTCGCTGTTCGCTAAGGGGGGCGTCCTGTGGTCGTGCTTCTTGCTCATCTGTCGCGGTGTCGGCTGAGAGGATGGAACCGCCTGCATGGCTGATCGAAAGCGAGAAAGCTTGATCCGCAATTTGGGTCTCTTGAGTAATGAGATAGGCTATATCGATGACGGCCACGAGCTGAGCCCGCTCCTCGACCGAGGGGGTCACTGCCAAAAGAGCCATATCAGGGCGCTGTGGATCAGGAAAGAGCCACTGAACGGTTCGTGGCTGATTCAGCCAGCGTAATACCGGCTGACTGACGAGCTGGTCATCCAGCCATAAAAGTTCGTTTTCCTGCTGAGCATGTCGCCAGACGTCTCGCGCTGAGGGGAGGAAGTAGGCCAGGGCGCGGATGCTGGGATAATCACGCCAGTAGCGAGCCACTTCCTGTTGGCGAAAGGTCTCCTCTTCGGGCAGGTTTTGCCAGCGTTCAGCGAGACGTTCAAGGATGACGGCACGAGAGTTCAGTGTACGTTCGACACTGGTGGTGACACTGGCGAGCGTGTTCTCTGCTTCTGTGCGGATGGTGGCATGCTGACTCCAACTCAATAAAAACCAAGCGCTCATGCTCAGCGCTACACCCACGATGCCTGCAGCAACAGCGGCTTTGCTCAACGAGGCCGCCAAGTGTGGGACGTGCCGACTCACCATGATCATGGCCAAGCCAAACGAGAAACACAAAAAAGCGGGTAACGGAGCACTGGCGCGAGGCAGCCAGTTAGGCAGTGCGACACCTAAATTGTGGAGGAGCGTTATTGCACCGATCCCCCACAGCACCATCCCCCCGCTCTGCCATATGCGACGTTGCCAGGCACCTTTGGGTCCGACCCATAAACAGAACGCCGCGAGCAGAGAAATAGGCGCGGCTTGGCTGGGTAGCCTGGGCTGCCCGGTGAGCCAAGAGACGCCCGAGCTGCCAGCAAAGGTGTTATGGATAGCCGTATAAAGCGCCAACAACAACAGGGTAATGCCCGCGATACGTCGCCAGCGAGGGGCGTTTGCCATGACGGCGCTCAAGCCCAATCCCGAGAGTAGGATGACGAGCGAACTATCGGGAAGTATCGCCAGTGCTTGCGGCTGGGGCAGGCGAGGCACAGTACCAAATATCAAGCTGGCACCACCGATAATGACCGTGGTGGTTAACAGCATGAGTAGGCCCGTCTGTAACGCTAACTCACGGTTATTGACATCCATTAGGCAGCGGCCACCTAAAACAGGGTGGGAATCGATATCGATATAGCGATTGCACAGTACAGGCCAATACTCTCAGCGATCCCCTAGGCTGGCAAGGCGCCATCCGTCGAAAGTCGGCTCTACAAGGTGCGCCTATCAACGCTAAATAGCGACTGCGTTTATAGTTTATCGGTTGGGGACATATAGCTTTACCATAGAGCTGTGTAGACTGGGGAAAGACCTCTCGATTTGCAAGGACACCTCATGACCGCTGCAACTTCTGCGCCTGTACCGCCCATTGTGGTAGGGGTCGGAGCCTCGGCTGGCGGGCTCGAAGCCATTTCCAACCTGATCCGACCGCTCGACCCTGCGTTGCCTATGGCGTTTGTTGTGCTGCAGCATGTGTCTCCTAATCACAAGAGTATGCTGGTGGAAATCCTCAGCCGAGAAACACGGCTGCAGGTGGTGAGGCTCGAACATCTACAGCGCCCTGAGCCAGGGGTCATCTATGTCGTGCCCGCCAACACCAACGCGACGATCAAAGAAGGTGCGTTTCACACGACGCCCGCGTTGCCCCATATCGTGCCTAAGCCCTCAATCAACGATTTTTTCTCATCATTAGCCAGTGATGCACATGAATCTGCCGTCGGCATCGTGCTATCTGGGACGGGATCGGACGGCACTGCCGGGTTGCGGGCGATCTTAGCCGCCGGTGGCATCACCATGGTGCAAACGCCAAGTAGCGCCAAGTACGATGGGATGCCCCAATCGGCGATTGATGCCGGGGTCATCGACTATATTCTCGACGTCGACGAGATGGCTGCTCGGCTGTCTGAGTTGGCGCGCCTAGAGTGCGCGAGCCTCGAAGGAAACCAAATAGCGGTGCCTCCGCGGGTGCTTTCGTTGTTAAAAGAGCGTCGCCATCTGGATTTTTCCGGCTACAAACTGGGCACGTTGAGTCGCCGGATCCGCCGTCGTATGGTGGCCACTCACGTCGCGGACATTCAGCAGTACGTTGCATTGTTGGAGCGCGACCCCTCTGAGCTTGAACAGCTTGGACGCGATATATTGATCTCCGTAACGGCTTTTTTTCGAGATACCACGGCGTTTGACGCGCTCAAACGAGTGATTCATTCCATGGTAGAAGAGGCCGATGCGGGCCCGCTGCGTATCTGGGTAGCGGGCTGTGCGACCGGCGAGGAGGCATACTCCCTTGCGCTGTTGATCGCTGAAGCGAAGCGCATGCTCGATAGCAGCGTGGTGGTGCAGATTTTTGCCACGGACATTGACGAATATGCACTAGAGATAGCCCGGCGTGGTCGTTACCTAAGCGCTGCATTAGAGGCGCTATCGCCCGACCTATTGGCCCGCTATTTCACACGCCTCGAACACTTTTATGAAGTGAACAAAACCTTGCGGGATATGATTGTGTTTGCAAAGCACAATTTGGTCGACGACCCACCCTTTTTGCGCTTGAGTCTGATTACCTGCCGGAACGTCTTGATTTACTTCGATAGTGAGCTTCAGTCTAAAGTCCTGCAGCGCTTCCATTTTGGTCTCAGGGTAAAAGGCACTCTGTTTTTAGGGCGTTCCGAGAGCATTGGACACTGTGAGCCACTGTTTACTCCAGTCGACCGTCGCGAACGACTATTTGCCAAACAGGGCGAAAGTCACGAGATCATGAATAACGCGCCGACGTCCAGAAGCATCATGTCTCCCGTGAAGCGCCAAGATCGAGACCTGCAGCAGCTATTGGATGCCCTAGTTGCGCACATGGGGATCACCGTGGCCTTATGCGATGCTCAGGGTAACGTTCAGCATACCGCCGGGGAGGTAAAACGTTTCTTACGCTTTCCTGCCGGACGCACGCAGGTGGGCATTCAGGATGTCATGATCGACCCTTTTTGCGGTGAACTGATGTCCTTGTTACACCAGTTCAACAAACAGCGAACGCCACAGCTAGGGCGACGTCGGCGGCTTGACGATGAGTGGTGGCAGCTCAGCGTTCGTGGGCTTACCGACCAAGGAGACGAGCGGCGTATCTTGATCGTTTTGGCACCGCTGGCGGATATCGAAAAGCCAACTCGAATGCCGCTCGACCAGCTCATGGAGCCACCTTTACTCGATGGCGCCGATAGTTTAGAGGATGAGCTAGAGGCCACTCGCGAACATTTACAGTCGCTCATTGAAGAGCTAGCGACCGCCAATGAGGAGATGCAGTCGCTCAACGAAGAGGCCCAAGCGTCTAATGAAGAGCTTCAGGCCACGAACGAAGAGTTGGAAGCGTCCAACGAAGAGCTGCAAGCGACGAACGAAGAACTGATCAGCTTGAATGAAGAGCTCAACGTGAAAACCGGCGAGCTGACGAAGCTCAACGAAGAATATACCTATCTGTACGATGCGCTCGATTTTCCGCTACTAGTATTCGATGGTGCACTTTTTCTCAAACGCTACAATGCGCCTGCTGCACGCTCGTTCAATGTTCGTCCAACCGCGCTGATGCGCCATGTGTCGGGGCTTCGCTTACCGCAGGTGTTCGATGATCTAGAGAACGCCATGGCAGACGTTGCCCGGCAGGCTGCACCGGTGGAGAGCGTTATCGAACTCGAAGGGCGACTACTACAGCGGCTGATCACCCCCGGCATCAATCAGCAAGGGACGGTGGAGCTACTGGTCGTTACGTTGATGGACGTGACCGACCTGAGCCAAGTGCAAGCGAAGCTCAGACAATCTCAAGCGCAAATGCAAGCGCTGATGGAAAACAGCACGATCATGGTCGCGTTGAAAGATCTCAACGGACGCTACACGTTTGCCAATCCGCAGTTTCTCAAAACGTTTGGTCTCACGAAAGAGCAATTGATTGGGCGAAGTGTCTTCGAGCTTTTCCCAGACGCATACGCAGGCTCGGTATGGGCGCGGGACATGGATGCGGTGCGCTTTCAAAAAATCGTTGAGGCTGAGCATACGCTCCCCAGCGATCACGGCACTGCGCGTGTCTTGTCCTGCGTGCATCAAGTGCTACGTGACGAGCAAGGCCATCCCTACTTGATTTTGACTGAGTCTGAAGATATTACCGCGCGTAAACACGCCGAACGAGAAATGCTGGTGGCCTCGAAGGTCTTCGAGCAAGCTGGCGAGGCGATTGTCGTCATCGATGCCCAAGGCAATGTTAGGTCGGTCAATAATGCGTTTAGTCGCATTACGGGTACGCGGCTGACGCTGTCGAGGGACAGCCCGCGCTACCCTTGCTGTACCGCGACGATGACAGCCAGGAGGGTAGGCAACGACGGGGCACTTGCTATGTGCTGTGGGACATCGTCAAACAGCACGGATATTGGCAGGGTGAAGTGTTCAACAAACGCCGAGACGGCACGCTATTTTCGCAGTGGCTAACGCTCAATATGATCGAGCCCGATAGCCAAGACGAAGCGCTATGTGTAGCGGTCTTTTCGGACATCAGCCATATCAAGGAGTCGCAGCGCCAAGCAGAGTATTTGGCCACCCACGATGCGCTGACCGGCTTGCCGAATCGAACGCTGTTTCAGGACCGTCTCAAAGTAGCGATTGCTCACGCCAAGCGTAGTGAGCAGGCCAGCGCACTAATGTTTTTGGATTTGGACAACTTTAAGAGTATCAACGATACCCTGGGGCATGACGTTGGGGATGAGCTGCTCATTCAAGTCGCGCATCGTCTGAAAGAGCTGGTGCGGGACATGGATACCGTTGCCCGCCTAGGCGGTGACGAGTTTACGGTCATCCTCGTGGATACCTCCATCGAAGGGGCCGAGCAGGTCGCTAAGCGGATTGTCGAGGCACTCTCCAAGCCTTTCGACGTGCGCCGTCATGCGCTGTTCGTGACCTCTAGCGTTGGCTTGGCGTTCTGCCCCGATGATGGTGACGACGTGGCTGGGCTCACCAAAGCCGCTGATACGGCAATGTATCGAGCCAAAGAAAATGGTCGTGATCGGTTCGAATTGTTTAAACCCGAGCTTCAAGCACGCCTGATGCGTGATGTCGCCATCGAGCATGCCCTGCGCGACGGAATGGAACACGACCGTTTACAGCTGGTGTACCAGCCGAAATTCGTCTGTGTCGACCAAGGCGCGTTATCCGGAGCCGAGGCGCTGCTGCGGTGGGTCGATCCCACGCTGGGACAGGTAAGTCCTGTCGATTTCATACCGGTGGCCGAAGCGACCGGCCTGATTCTGGAGCTGGACCGCTACGTAGCATTGCAATTGATTCGCCAATTGGCCAAGTGGCGTGACAATGGACTGACGCCGCCGCCAGTGGCCATGAACGTATCCGCGCGTAGTTTTCAAGAGGAGCGCTTCATTACGCATCTGTTCGGCTGCTTGAAACAGTACCGGGTGCCTTGCTCGCTGATTCAGGTGGAAATCACGGAAAGTACCCTAGTGGATCGGTCGAGTTCGGCGTTGGGCAATATCGAAAAACTGCGTGAAGCGGGCATTAAACTGGCCGTGGACGACTTCGGCACTGGTTACTCATCGCTAGCGTACTTGAAGCGGCTGCCCTTGGCCGAGTTGAAAATAGACAAAAGCTTCGTGGATGGTTTAGGGGAAAAAGACGAGGGTGATCGCGCCATTGCGCTGGCGATTTTGGGTATGGCAAAGGCCTTGGGCATTCGCACCGTGGGGGAGGGGGTCGAAACCTCCTCTCAATTAGCGTGGTTGATTGAAAACGACTGTGACTTTGTTCAAGGTTACCTACTCTCGAAACCGTTACCGCTGGCCGAATTCACGGCCTTGATTACCGGCAGTGGTCACCCCCACGATGCCCCCTCTCAGGATGTAGTGTCATGACCCAATCCCGTGGCTTTATCCACCACTGTGAGCAGGAGGCGCTACACCTTTCTGGCGCCATTCAGCCCCATGGTGTGCTGCTGATTACCGATGTCGATGGCACGGTCTCACACGTTTCGGCCAATGCAGAGACTCTATTGAGGGATGTGGAGCCCCAAGTAGCCCTGGGAAAGCCGTTGCCCGCCTTTCTTGACGGTATCGTCAAAACGCTCCCCAACCTAGGTCCTGGAGAGCGGCATGCGGGTCAATGCGAAACGCCCCGGCAAGAGTTCGATGTCGTGGTGACTCAGCATCATGGGCGCGGTTGGATCTATGAATTGTATCCTGTCGATGCCCATGCCGCACCGATGGTTGCCGTCAGCCCTCCTACGGCTGTGCCGGAGAGTGCTGATGAGCTGGCAAGCCAGTGTCAGGCGCTAATGGATAGCCTGCTGGCGGTGAGTGGTTTCGACCGGGTGCTCTATTACCGTTTCATGCCAGAGGGTGATGGTGAGGTGATCGCCGAGGCGCGCCGCGAGGGCGTGACGGGCAGCTATCGTGGGCTGCGTTTTCCCGCCAGCGACATACCCTATATCGCTCGCCAACTCTATTTGAAGAACCCGTGGCGTACGATTCCCGATGCCACGGCCGCCCCTGTACCGATCTATGCGACCCAGGCCGATGCAACGCCTGACTTGAGCTACGTCGACCTGCGCAGTGCCTCGCCAGTGCACTTGGAGTACATGGCCAATATGGGCATTGAGGGTGCCGTCTCGCTACCGATCATCCAGGGGGGAGAGTTGGATGCGCTTATCTCTTGCCATGCTGCTATGCCCAAACAGCTTACGCTCAGCCAGCTTGAGTCCATACGTACGTTGAGTGAGGGGTTTAACTTACGTCTGCGCGATTTCAAAGCGCGTCGGCGTCAGCAAGTCATCGATGGTCTGCAGCGCTACTTCGATCACGCTAAGTCGGTGCTGATGCGTCACGGCGAGCTTGAAAGCGCCTGGGACGAGTTGAGCGAGTGGTTGATGGACACCTTCAGTGTAGATGGCGTCATACTGCAGATGGGGGAGGAGTACTACCAGCAAGGCGTAGGGTTGACGCCTCATGTGATGGCGATGGTCGCAACCCAGGCTGCGAAGGAGTCCAGCAATGTTTGGGTCAGCGAGTGTCTGCAGCGTGACTGCCCGGGGATGCCGCTTAGTGAAGTGGCGGGTGTGGCATTGATCAGCGATCTTCCCTTCGACTCGCATCATACCGTCAATCTTTACTTATGCCGCGTGGAGCACATTTACAACGTCACCTGGGGAGGTAATCCCGATAAGCCGGTGGATTACCGCGAAGGAGGCAGCATGGTGTCACCAAGGCGGTCCTTCGAAGCTTGGGTCGAACAGCGACTGGGGCACAGCCGACCCTGGACCAAAAGTACCCGTCTTCATCTTTTAAAACTACGTGCGCTGCTCCAGCAAGCCAAGACAATACCGTGGCGGCAAAATGAAGCATAAAGATGCAGGGGGGCTACTGGCGCAGACACTAAGGCTCGCGACGAAAGCCGACCATCGCTGCATCGACCATCATCCGGCATTGGTGACACTGCTGAGTCCTCACCTTGATAGGACCCGCTTTGGACGTGGGCTTGCGGCGCTTTATCCTGCCATTGCCGGGCTGGAGTTTACGTTAGATCAGTCGCCAGTAGATGACGAAGCGCGCTATCCATTGACCCTGCGGGAGCCACTGCTTCGCCAGGACCTCGTAGGCCTGAATCAACCGCAGCAGTCGGCTTGGCCGTTCACCGCCCCCGCCAACGCATACGAAAAGGTGGGAATGATGTACGTGCTAGAGGGGTCTCGACTGGGCGGACAGCTGATTGGTCGGCATGTTCGGCGCTTACTGGGGGAGCAGGTGCCATGCCGTTTTTTTACCGATGTGCCGCTGACTCCCCACGCATGGGCTGCTTTTTGGCACTATGCCGAAGCCGTGTGTCCTGAGTCCACATGGCCCGACGTCGTTATGGGCGCTCGCCAAGCCTTTGGTGAGTTCAACCAAGCGCTCACTGCGGCGCTTCCCGCCGACGACGCCATTACGCCAGCCCTAGCGCCCATAGAATGAATGCGTCTTGGCGTGCGGCATCCCGCCAGGCTTTGAACCTGCCCGAGGCGCCACCGTGCCCACTGCTCATGTCGGTATGCAGCAGAATGGGCGCGTCTCCCTGCTGCGCCTGTGTGACGCGGGCGTAGAACTTGGCAGGCTCCCAGTAGCTCACCCGAGTATCGAACCAGCTTCCTTCGACCCACAGCGCTGGGTAACGCTGCGGTTGGATGTTGTCGATAGGCGAGTAGCCCGCGATACGCTTGGCGACATTTGGGTCTTCAGGATTCCCCCATTCCGTGTACTCGGCCGTGGTGAGCGGCAGCGCTGGGTTTTGCATGGTGCGCAGCACATCCAGAAAAGGCACATCCAATACGGCGGCACAGAACGCCTCGGGCGCGCGGTTAAGGCAGGTGCCTACCAGTAGCCCACCGGCGCTGGCCCCATAGGCGATCACCCGCTCAGGTTGACTGACATGGGCGGTGACGAGGGCCTCACGGGCGGCTAAAAAGTCGTGAAAGCTGTTTTCTTTGTGGGCCATCTTGCCCTTCAAGTACCACGGTTCGCCGCGCTCACCACCACCCCGCACATGAGCCACGGCAAACGCGACGCCGCGTTCCAGAAGCTCCAGTCGGGCAATCGAAAACCAGGGGTCCAGTGCGTCCCCGTAGGCACCATAACCGTACAGCAGAGTGGGCAGCGGTTGGTCGGTCAAGTCGGTCCGCATGACCACCGAGATGGGCACCTGCTCCCCATCGTGGCTGGTCGCCCATATTCGGCGACTGGTCAATTGCTCAGGTGTCAGGTGGCCGTGAACGGCGACGCGCTTCAACAGTTTGCGTTGACCGCTATCGAGATCCAGGGCGTACCAGCTTGGCGGGCGGGTGAACGACTCTTCTCGAAGATGCAGCGTGCGCGTATCGAAGTGGGGCGAGTCTTCCAGAAGCTGTGAGCAAAGCGTTTCCGGCAGCGCCAAATAGCCATCGAATAGGAAATGATGTTGCGCATCCAGTTCCACACGGCGCAACCTTACCTGTGCATCTTGATGGCTGCGCTCGGCCAGAATTAGCCCCCATGAGAATGCATCCATACCTTCGAGCGTTGCATCGTCGCGGTGAGGAATCAGCGTTTGCCAAGGCGCCTGTGGGTTGCTCAACGAATCGGTGCGGATGTCTAACTGGAAGTGTGGTCCCGTTTGGTTGTTCAAGCGATAGAACGTGCCAGGGCGATGATCGATACTTACCTCTACACCCGGTTGGCGAGCATGAAGACATACCGGCGGGACGGCTGGCCGGTGGGCTGGAAGAGCAAGCACTTCCGTGGTCTCCTTCGACCCAGTTTCGATCATTAACCAGGCTTTCGAGCGTGTTTTGCCCACGCCGACCCAGAATTCCGGATCGGCTTCGCGGAAGATCAATTCAGGAGATGGCTGACCCCCGTCCTTGGCAAAAGCGACCCACAGACGCCATAAGCTGTCTGGTCGTTGGGTGTCGTCGAAGCGGGTGAATAGAAGCGTGGCACCCTCGGCGCTTTGGTCTTCCGCCCAGCAAACGCTAGGGCCGATATCGCTAAGTAGCTGACGGGGCGCTCCGTTAGGCAGCCTTTTCAACCACAGCGTAAAACGCTCGTCACCCTGAGTATCTTCCGTCCAGGCCAGCCACTGCTCGTCGGGAGAGAGGGCCATGTCCCCCATATCAAAGAACGGCTGATGAGCAGCGCGCTCGCGGACATCGAGAAAACAGGTTTTTTGCTCTGGCTGGCCGTTGGGGTAACGCCACCAGCAAGGGTAATCATCTTCCGCGCCGGTCTCGCTCCAGAACGTAAAGTGGTCAAGCGCTGTCTCTAGACTCTTGACCGCTAACTCCCTGCGTGCAAGGTGCGAACGGTAGAGCGTATCCGCTAGGGGTGAGAGGGGGGCAAACCAGTCGGCATGCTGCTGGTTGGCCGCAGTGATGAAATCGCTGACGTCGGTGCTCTCGCGGTCTTCTAACCAGTGCCATTCAGGATCATCGGCGCGATAATAGTGCGCGACGGGCGAGCCTTCGTGCATACCAGGCTGTGCTTTCATAAATTGACAGGTACCATAACGGGAAATCAACGTCGGGTGATTCCACCCACATGAGGGGTATTATGCTGTTTGCAGACTCAATGTCACTGCTGTGGTTAAGTTATTACGGTCTTTCACTGCTGGTTCTGTTAGCGGTGTACTTTGCGTTGGCCCTGTTTCCACGTCTGCCAAGATTAGTGATCACTTGGTGCGTGGCGGGCGCCATGTGGATGCCTGCGAACTACCGCTTGCCGCTGGTTGAGGAGGGGGAGTTTTATACCGGCTGGGCGCCCTCGGCGATGGTGGCGGCCGTTGGTTTCTTTGAGCACAGCGCAAGCGCCATGCGCACCGGGCTGCTGTGGGCCGTGCTGGGCGTAGCGCTGGGGGCAGGCATTGGCATCGCGCTGTGGTGGTGGCGTCGCCCGTTGCCTGAAGAGCACACCCCGCCGCGCCATCAAGCGGAAGAGGCCCCCCAGCCGACACGTCGCCGTGAACCGGTCATCCGCTAGTGGGAGAAGCAGCAAAGGAGCGCGCCCATGTGTGAATTGCTGGGCATGAGTGCCAACGTGCCCACCGATATTTGCTTCAGCTTCTCAGGCTTCTTGCACCGCGGTGGAGGCACAGGCCCGCACCGCGACGGTTGGGGTATCGCCTTTTATGAGGAGGGCGGCTATCGCGAATTCAGAGACCCTCACCCGTCCGTGGATTCACCAATTGCCCGCTTGATCTGTGAGTATCCGATCAAATCCAACGTCGTCATCAGTCATATTCGCCAAGCCAACGTGGGCGGGGTAAGGCTGGCCAACACGCATCCGTTTACCCGTGAAATGTGGGGTCGGCCTTGGTGTTACGCTCATAATGGTCAACTGAGCAACTGGCAGTCGCTGCCCTTAGGGATGTACACCCCGGTGGGCAATACCGATAGCGAGCATGCGTTTTGCTGGATCATGGGTGAACTGCGGCGCACGTTTCCTATGCCACCGGCTTCGCCAGAGGCACTATGGGAAACACTGCATTCACTATGTGAGCAGCTCAGGGGTTTAGGCGTTTTTAATTTACTCCTTTCTGACGGCGTCTATCTTTATAGCTATTGCACCACCAAGTTGGCGCACATCACTCGGCGTGCGCCCTTTGGTGAGGCGGAGCTATCTGATGCTGAGATGACGGTCAATTTCATCGAGCATACGACGCCCAACGATATCGTATCGGTCATTGCGACTGAGCCGCTCACTCAAAACGAGGCATGGCAGCGCATGGTGCCAGGGGAGTTACTGGTATGGCGTGAGGGAGAAATCAGCGCGCGATATTGTCCATAATGCAATAGGGTTCGAAGGGTATAAGCTAAAGTTGAAACGTAAGTTTCAATCGATCGTTTTACAGTGCCCTAAACGTCGTATATCGTTGGCATTTAGTCGCTTTATACAACCCCACCACAATAACAAGGTCGGTCTCATATCGACACGGATAGCGGAGATAGCCCATGAGCGAACACGCCAACACCTCTATTTTAAGCGGACCAGCGCTTGAAGGGTTGGAAGACTACCACTCTATTACGGATGTTTTTCACTCAGCCGTCTCACGTTTTTCAAGCAAGCCCGCGTTTACCTGCATGGGCAAAACGCTGAGTTTTTCCGACCTTGACCGTCTTTCGGCTCACTTCGCGGCTTGGCTTCAGCATGAGACCGACTTGGTGCCAGGAGACAGGATCGCCATCCAGTTGCCGAACGTGCTTCAGTTCCCCGTGGCAGTGTTTGGTGCCTTGCGGGCGGGGCTCGTGGTGGTCAACACCAACCCGCTGTATACCGAGCGGGAGATGGCGCACCAGTTCAAAGACTCCAATGCCAAGGCCATCGTGATCTTGGCCAATATGGCCGACAAGCTAGAAAAAGTGCTCGATAAAACGGACATCAAGCATGTATTGGTAACGCAGCTTGCCGACCTGCACGATGCCCCCAAGCGTTGGCTCATCAATGCCGTCGTGAAGCACGTCAAGAAAATGGTGCCTGCCTACTCGCTGCCCAGCGCCGTTGGCTTTAGAGACGCACTGAAGAAAGGCGCGTCGCTAAAGCACACCCCTGTGGAGCGCACGTTGGAGGATTTGGCGGCGCTGCAGTACACGGGCGGCACGACCGGTATGCCTAAAGGGGCCATGCTGACCCACCGCAATTTGGTGGCGAACATGCTACAGGCCCGTTCAGCCATCGGTGAACATCTCACCGATGGTGAAGAGCTGGTGATTGCGCCGTTGCCTGTCTACCACATCTACACCTTTACCGTGAACTGCTTGTTCCTGATGGAAACCGGCAATCACTCGCTGCTCATCACCAATCCTCGAGATTTGCCCAATTTCGTTAAAGAACTCAAAGGGCTGCCGTTTACCGGTTTTATCGGCCTCAACACGCTATTTAACGCGCTATGTAATCGTGATGACTTCAAACAGCTCGACTTCTCCAAATTGAAACTGACCATTTCCGGCGGCATGGCGCTGACCAAGGCGGCTGCTCAGCGCTGGGAAGAGACCACCGGTTGCCCGATTGCCGAAGGCTACGGCCTTACCGAGACGTCGCCTATCGTCAGCTTCAACCCCAACGATGCCATTCAATTGGGCACCATTGGCAAACCGGTCGCGGGTACGTCGGTGAAAGTGGTGGATGGCGATGGCCAAGATATGCCGTTTGGAGAGCCAGGGGAGCTGTGTGTGAAGGGCCCTCAGGTCATGAAAGGTTATTGGCAGCGTGAAGAGGAAACGCGTAACGCCATCGATGATGACGGCTGGTTCCGGACAGGAGATATCGCTGTATTACAGAGCGACGGCTACATCAAAATCGTGGATCGTAAGAAGGACATGATTTTGGTGTCGGGTTTCAACGTCTACCCCAATGAGGTCGAGGACGTCGTCGCAGCACATCCAGATGTGTTGGAAGCAGCGGCCGTGGGCGTCGCCGATGAGAACGCGGGTGAGGCCATCAAGCTATTCGTGGTGTCGAAAAACAGCCAGCTCGATGCCGAGACGTTACGGGCTTGGTGCAAGAAAGAGCTAACTGCGTACAAAGTGCCCAAATACATCGAGTTCCGCGATGAGCTACCGAAGACCAACGTGGGCAAGGTGCTGCGCCGCCAACTGCGTGATCAGGAAAAGCCTTCTACGCCATAAAGCGTGAGTACTCGGTCAAGCGGACGTTAGGCGTCTCGTTCGCGAAAGCGTTACAATGGTCGGCCCACTTGCAAGTGGGCCGACGTTTATTCTGAGATGGAACCGAGCCTAACGTGACCACCGACACGCACTCATCCCGTATCGACACCCTGCAAGACAACGCTTCCTCACTAGCAACGCTCAAGGCGTCGCTAGATCACGTCATGCGGCGTGATCAGGAGCGGCTCTCGCGTCGGGTGGCGGGCCTACGGCGGCGGCAGCGAGAGAACAAACCGATCGACCGCGGTTTGAACGAGGTGGAGCGGGAGGTCGACCAAGCCAAGCAATTGCTGGCCCAGCGGGAAAGCCTCCGCGTGACGCTGGATTACCCGGCAGAGCTGCCGGTGGTAGAGCGCCGTGAGGATATTCTCGCCGCGATCCGTGACCATCAAGTGGTGGTCGTGGCCGGGGAGACGGGGTCGGGTAAAACCACTCAGTTACCTAAAATGTGTCTGGAGCTGGGTCGTGGCCGTAAAGGGTTGATTGGCCATACTCAGCCACGGCGTCTGGCGGCGCGCAGCGTCGCGGGGCGTCTGGCGGAGGAGTTGAGCGTACCACTAGGCGAGCAAGTGGGCTATCAGGTCCGTTTCAACGACCAAAGCTCAACGAGCACGCTCGTCAAGCTGATGACCGACGGAATCCTGCTGGCCGAGACTCAACACGATCCTCTGCTGCTCCGTTACGACACGCTGATCATTGACGAAGCCCACGAGCGCAGCCTGAACATCGATTTCTTGCTTGGCTACCTCAAACGGTTGCTGCCTAAGCGTCCTGATCTGAAAGTCATCATCACCTCGGCCACAATCGATGTGGAGCGTTTTGCGGCGCATTTCGGCACGCCTGAAACGCCAGCGCCGGTGGTCGAGGTGTCGGGCCGAACGTTCCCGGTAGACGTGCATTACCGTCCGTTGGCGCGCAGCGATGAGGATGAAGAGGACCGCACACTGCAAGAAGGCATCGTTCACGCCGTGCGAGAAATCGAAACGATCGAACGAGAAAAAGGCTGGCTGCATGGCCCCCGGGACGTACTGGTGTTTTTACCCGGCGAGCGGGAGATCCGTGAAACTGCCGATACGTTGCGCCGTGCTGACTTGAAAGGCACCGAGATTTTGCCGCTGTACGCGCGCCTCTCCAACGAAGAGCAGAATCGGGTGTTTGCTCCTCACCGGGGACGGCGGATCGTACTGGCGACGAACGTGGCCGAAACCTCACTCACCGTGCCGGGGATACGCTACGTCATTGATCCGGGCCTTGTGCGCATCAGCCGTTACAGCTACCGGGCAAAAATTCAGCGACTGCCCATCGAGCCAGTCAGCCAGGCCAGCGCCAATCAGCGCAAGGGCCGCTGCGGCCGGATCGCCGAAGGCGTCTGTATTCGTCTTTACGACGAAGAGGATTTTCTGTCTCGGCCCGCGTTCACCGACCCGGAGATCCAGCGTACCAACCTGGCGTCGGTCATTTTGTCGATGCTGGCACTCAAGCTAGGCAGTATCGAAGACTTCCCCTTCGTCGACCCGCCCGATAGTCGCTTCGTCAAAGATGGCTTTAGGCTGCTTTTCGAGCTCGGTGCCGTCAACGAGAAGCAGCAACTGAGCACACTGGGCCGTAAGCTGGCGAAGCTGCCCATCGACCCTCGCTTGGCCCGTATGGTGTTGGCTGGTGCAGAGCGGGGCTGCCTGCGTGACGTACTGATTGTCGTATCGGCGCTGGCGATTCAAGACCCCCGCGATCGGCCCGCCGACAAGCGCCAAGCCGCCGACCAGGCGCATCAGCGCTGGCACGATCCGGATTCCGACTTCGTGGCGTTGTTGAACTTGTGGCATGGCATTGATAACGCCCGCGATGCGCTATCCGGCAACCAGCTGCGCCGCTGGTGTCGCGAGCACTACATCAACTACCTGCGCATGCGCGAGTGGCACGATACGTTTCGCCAGCTACGCCAGCTGTTGCGGGATATGGATATCGAGGTGCCCGCGCCGCTACCCCGTGATGAGAACGAAAGCGAAGAGCAGGCCAAGCAAGCCAGACGGAAAACGTCCGGTAAGCTGCATCAGGCGTTACTATCGGGTCTGCTCTCCCATTTGGGCACGTTACTTGAAAACCGCGAGTACCTCGGCGCGCGAAACCGCAAGTTCATGATTCATCCAGGCTCAGGGCTGGCCAAGAAAACCCCCAAATGGGTCATGGCCTTCGAGTTGATCGAAACCACCAAGCTGTTTGCCCGCACCGTCGCCAAAATCGACCCCCAATGGATCGAACCGCAGGCGGAACACTTGGTGAAACGCAGCTACAGTGAGCCTCACTGGGAGATGAAGCGTGCCCAGGTGGTCGCCTTCGAGCAGGTCACTCTGTTTGGCCTACCTATCGTAGCGCGCCGTCGTGTTCATTATGGGCCCATTGCGCCACAGGAGTCGCGGGAGCTGTTCATCCGCCGGGCGCTAGTGGAAGGCGAGTTTCAAACCAAAGGGGCGTTCTTCGCCCATAATCGTGCGCTAATCGATGAAGTCGAAGCGCTAGAAGATCGCGCCCGTCGGCGGGATATTCTCGTTGACGAAGAGACGCTCTTTGCCTTCTACGACGAGCGCATACCCGCAGATGTCGTCAATGGCAAGGGCTTCGAGCACTGGCGTAAGCAGGCCGAGCGTCAGGACCCTGAGCTGCTCAAGTTCGATATCGATGCTCTCAAGGCCCGGGATGCCCATGACGTCACTCTGGCGCAGTATCCAGATCATTTAACGCTGTCTGGCGTCGCGTACCCGGTCAGTTACCACTTCGACCCGGATGCCGCCGACGATGGCGTGACCCTAACCGTGCCTGCGGCCATGCTACCGCAGTTGCCCGTTCATGCCCTTGAGTGGTTGGTGCCGGGGCTTCTACGCGAGAAGTGTATTGCACTTTTGAAATCGCTGCCGAAAAGCATTCGTCGTCAGGTAGTGCCCATTCCTGACTGGGTCGATGCTGCATTGGAGACGCTAGCGCCCGATGAGCGGCCGCTTACCGAAGCGTTGGGTGAGTTCATTCGCCGACGTACCGGCACCCGTGTTCATCCAGACGATTGGCGTCTCGATTTGCTACCCCCGCACCTGATCATGAACGTGCGAGTGGTCGATCATGCGGGTGACATGCTTGGCCAGGGGCGCGACGTGAGGGCACTAGAGAAGCGTTTCGAAGAGGCGGCTAGTGCAGGGGCCCAGGCGTTGGCCGATCAGGCAAGCCAAGCGCCTTCGATGGACGAACTACCTCAGACACCGCTGCCCGAGTCGCGTGTGACCACGCAAGCGGGCATTCGTGTAGAAGCCTATCCAGCGCTAGTCGCCAATGGGCATCATTTCAACGTCAGCCTGTTCGATCACCCTGCGAAAGCCACTGCGGCCCACCAAGAGGGCGTTGCCCGGTTAGCCATCGCAAAGCAGCCCGAGCAAGTGAAAGCGATCAAACGCTTGCCTGGGGTGGAAAAGTGCGCGCTGCTATTTGCTAAAGTAGGCACTAAGCAGGTGCTCGTGGACGACTTGATGCTAGCAGTGTTTACCCAGGTGGTGGCGACACATCCGCTGCCCCGCTCTGCCCCTGAGCTCGCCGAGCGTCTCGATAGGACCGGCGACTCGCTGATTCCCTATGCGGTAACGCTTTTGGAGCGGGTTGAAAACGCCTTGAAAGGGCATTTAGCCGTCACCAAGGTGCTAAAAGGGAAACTCAATTTTGCGCTAGCCCTCGTTTACAGTGATGTGAGCGCACAGATGCAGCGGTTGGTCTATCCTGGCTTCATTCGCGATGCTGGGGAGTGGCTCGATGAGTATCCACGCTATACCGAAGCCGCGTTGATTCGCCTTGAAAAGGCGGCCCGCGAACGAGGTCGTGATCAAATGATGATGCAGGATGTCCAGGCGCTCGAAGAACGCTTCGATGCGCGACGCAAAAGCGAGCGACGCGGTAACGCTGAAGACCCGGCACTCGTGGCATTCGGCTGGTGGCTCCAGGAGCTGCGTGTTTCTCTGTTTGCGCAGCAGCTCGGAACAAAAATGCCGGTGTCAGTAAAGCGCCTGGAAAAACGCTGGGAAGAGATCACGCATCCCTAACACAGCGCTCGTCAGACAGAGCAGGATGGTCTGCCTGCACGATACTATTTGACTGATGGTTTCGGCTTGACGTGTCGAGGCCTCTTAAGGAGACAGCATGGCCAACGTAGTGATCACCGGTACTGGGCTTTACACGCCGGAAAACGCCATTGACAACGCGGCGTTGGTCGCTGCTTTCAATGCTTGGGTCGATCAGCACAACGCCCAGCATGCCAACGCCATCGCACGGGGCGAACAAGAAGCATTGGCATATTCTAGCAGTGAGTTCATCGAAAAAGCCTCGGGTATCAAAAGCCGCTACGTGCTCGATGCTGACGGCATCCTTGATCCCCAGCGCATGCGACCCAAACTGCCGCAGCGTCGTAATGACGAGCCCTCCATCCAGTGTGAGATGGCCACCCAGGCGGCACGCCAAGCCTTGTCGGCGGCTGAGGTGGATGCCGCAGATATCGAGCTGGTCATCGTAGCGTGCTCTAACTTAGAACGCGCTTATCCAGCGGTAGCGGTAGAAGTACAGCAAGCATTGGGTACGTCTGGCTACGGATTCGATATGAACGTTGCCTGCAGCTCCGC
The DNA here is from genome assembly GCF_022348135.1 of Halomonas sp. McD50-4. Classification (NCBI taxonomy): domain Bacteria; kingdom Pseudomonadati; phylum Pseudomonadota; class Gammaproteobacteria; order Oceanospirillales; family Halomonadaceae; genus Halomonas; species Halomonas sp. McD50-4. The sequence continues at coordinate 171,691 of NZ_JAKRFG010000007.1, forward strand.
CACGTTTGCGCTGGAGACGGCGGCGAATGCGATTGCGGCAGGCAGTGTCAAGCGGGCCTTGATCGTCAACCCGGAGATCTGTTCGGCGCATTTGAACTTTAGAGACCGTGACAGCCACTTTATTTTCGGCGATGCTTGTACGGCTATGGTACTGGAAAATGACGACGTGGCGGTGGCCCGGGAACGCTATGAGATCCTTGGCACGCGGCTAGTCACCAAATTTTCCAACGCGATTCGCAACAATGCTGGGTTTTTGAACCGTGTGACCGACAGTGATCCGCAGGCGTTGGACAAGCTATTCGTGCAAGAGGGACGACGCGTTTTCAAAGAGGTCTGCCCGATGGTGGCTAAGCTCATCACCGACCATCTTGCCTCGCTCGAGCTGTCGGGTGCTGATCTGACGCGTATGTGGCTTCATCAGGCCAACCGCCATATGAATGATTTGATTGCACGTAAAGTGCTGGGTGTAGAACCTAGCGAGACACAGGCCCCGATCATTCTCGATCGCTATGCCAACACTAGCTCGGCAGGCTCGATCATCGCTTTCCACCTTCACCGCGAGGCGTTAACGGACGGGGATATCGGCGTTATCTGCTCGTTCGGTGCAGGTTACAGTGCGGGCAGCGTGGTGGTGCGCCGTCAGTAAGCGTGTGGCGATTCGAGAGTGAATGTTGAGAAGCGCGAGCAATACGGGAAGAGGACAACGCATGCTGAAGGGGTGGGCAATGCAAAGACAAGCGGGAAATGGATGGCAGAAGCTGTTGCCGCTTCTGCTATTCACGATGCTCGGCATGGGCGGCTGCGCGAGCACAGGGGCTTCTCAAGAGGAGGGAGCGGCGGAGGCGCAAGTGGCCGCTGATCCACAGGATCCATGGGAAGGTTTCAATCGACGCGTGTTTGCGTTCAACGACGTATTGGACCGCTACGCTCTCAAGCCGGTAGCGCAGGGGTATAAAACCATCACGCCTGAACCTGTTCAAACAGGGGTAGGTAACTTTTTCTCCAATTTGGCAGAGATACGCACGGCGCTCAACAGCTTACTCCAGGGCAAGCCTGCTAATGCAGGGCTCGCGACCTCTCGCTTTTTGATCAATTCTACGGTAGGTATCGGCGGCTTGCTGGACTACGCCACTCTGATGGAGATCACTGCCGATGAGGAGGACTTTGGTCAAACCCTAGCCGTATGGGGCTGGGAAGATTCGCGCTATTTGGTTCTTCCGCTGTTTGGCCCTAGCACGCTGCGCGATGCCACCGGTCGACCTGCCGACATGGCCGCCTATCCGCCCACTTACCTAGACGAAGATCGTGTCAGGATCGGTCTGACAGCGCTGAACATCATCGATATACGTGCGGGCTTGCTGGATCAAGAGTCGTTGATTTCGGGAGATCGCTATCGGTTCGTACGCGATGCCTATTTACAGCGCCGACAGTTCGAGGTGAATGACGGAGCGCTGGGCGATGACCCGTTTGCCATGGATGATTTTGATTTCGACGATACCGACTTTGGTGACGACGATTTCGCCGATTGAGGCCCAACATGGATCACGCTAAGCAGTTGATCGCAGTAATCGATGAGCCTGGCCCCGAGCGCGATGCGCTGGCCGAGGCGATTACTTGCGACGGCATGTGGGTGTACGCCGCCGATAACATAGCCCATTTGCCTAACGGCACTGCGTTGATCGTCGCCCATGCGCGCGCTGTGCCGCGGCAGCAATGGTCGCCGTTAACGCTTCGGCTGCCCACGCTCATCGTGAGTGACTCTCGCCAGGATGCTGACCTGATCAAGGCGATCGATGTGGGGCTGGTGGATTATATCGTGCACCCGCTGCGCCATACTGAACTACTGCGCCGGATGATTCGCAAAGCGATCGAGCTGCACGCTTTGGCGCAGGAGCGTGACCGTGACCGTGAGCGCCTGGCAGAGCTCAACGAGAGCCTCGAGACGCACTTGGCGCTATTGCGCATGGATCAACAAAGCGGGGGCCATATTCAGCGCCGATTGTTGCCCGCGCATCCCAAAGTGATCAGTGGCGTTTACTACGACTACTGGTTTGCGCCATCGCTGTATTTATCAGGCGACTTTCTTGACTACCAACGTTATAACGATCGCTTCAGTGCGTTCTACTTTGCCGATGTGTCGGGGCATGGCGCGTCGTCTGCTTTCGTGACGGTGCTGCTCAAATATCTGTGTAACCGTTGGCTCAACGAGTGGGATGGCCAAGCCCCAGAGCAATTGCCCCCCCACTGGCTCGCGGCGATGAACCGTGAGCTGCAGGATACCGATATTGGAAAACATGCCACTTTATTCGTCGGTGTTATTGACCATGAGGCGCATACTCTTCACTATTCGCTCGGTGCTCAGCTACCGATGCCGCTGCTCGCGGCCGACGGTAAACTAGAGCGTCTTGCTGGGGAAGGGATGCCGGTAGGCCTTTTCCCCGATGTGGAGTATCCTTCGCTTAGCTGTGCTTTACCGGCCAATTTTCGTTTATGGCTGTGTTCAGACGGTGTATTGGAATGCTTGCCGGGTAAAACGCTCGACACGCGGCTCACGGAACTTGAGCAACTCGTTAGCGAAAGTGTCACGCTTGAGCAGCTGCGCGACCGGCTAGCCAGCACCAACTCGCTCCTCGAAAAGGGCGATGCGGATGATGAGGCGAACCAAGACCGCGATGCTTTACCCGATGACCTGACAATCATGATGGTGAGCGGATTTGGTCATGCTGATTGAAGAGGGCCGTATCAAAGCGGCGTTCGACTCTGGTGTTTTTGTCTTGAAGCTCTGCGGAGACGTGCGACTGACGCTGTGTGCCACGCTCGATACGCAAGCGCAACGCCTTGCCCAAACCCCTGGGCTCCAGGCGGTGATGATCGACCTGCGCGAAGCGACCAACGTGGATTCCACCGCGCTTGGCTTCCTTGCGAAAGTCGCTATGGCCGTCAAAGGGCGGTTGGAGCAGCCCCCGACGATCATTGCCGATAACCCCGACGTGCGTCAGATGCTCGACGTCATGGGATTTGCGCGCTTTTTTACGCTAATGGAAGCGCCTCTGCAGCCCACTACCCCGCTCAGTTCATCGATGCAAGATTTGCCAGCCGAGCCTGCCGATGAAGAGGGCCTGCGCACACGTATTTTGGAAGCGCACCGTATTTTGATGCACATGAACGAGCATAATCGTGAGCAGTTTCAACCGCTGGTCGAAATGCTCGAATCGCAATCGACGGTGACACATAAGTAAAACGCCCTCTTAGCGAGCGGTTAAGAGGGCGTCATGGTTGGAGGCTGCCGAGGCAGCGCTTACCCTTGGCGTAGCGCGCTCAGCAGTTCCTCGAGCTTACGCTGGTCGGCCATGAATTTGCGAATACCCTCGGCCAACTTGTCTGTCGCCATTTCGTCTTCGTTCATCTCCCACCGGAAATCGGCCTGCGCTAGCGCTTGCTCGATGGAGCTGCTAGCACCCATGGGCGTTAACTGCCGTGGCAATTCACCCTGCAGCTCGTCGAGTTCGTTGAGCAGAGCAGGGGAGATGGTGAGTCGATCGCAGCCAGCGAGTGCCTGAATTTCATCGACGTTCCGGAAGCTCGCTCCCATGACGATCGTGGGGTAGCCATGGCCTTTATAGTAGTCGTAGATGCGTTTTACCGACTGTACGCCCGGATCATTGGCGCCGCTAAAGTCGGCTTCCGGCGAACGGGCTTTGTGCCAGTCGAGGATGCGGCCAACGAACGGTGAAATGAGCGTGGCACCGGCGTCGGCACATGCCTGCGCCTGAGCAAAGCCGAATAGCAATGTCAGATTGGTACGAATGCCGTCGCGCTCCAACTGGCGGGCGGCCTGAATGCCTTCCCAGGTAGAGGCCATCTTGATCAGAATACGCTCCGGGCCCACGCCGTGTTGGGCATAGCGTTCGATGAGCGAGTGCGCCTTGGCAATCGTGGCGTCACGGTCAAACGAGAGGCGGGCGCTGACTTCGGTCGATACGTAGCCGGGTACCAGCTTGCTAATTTCGCTACCGATATCCACCGCTACACGATCGACCGCGTCGTCCAGATCGGTGCTGTCTTTGGCAATACTGGCCAAGCGAGCCCGTCGCTCTTCTTGCTGGGCAGCTTGAAGAATCAGCGATGGATTGGTGGTGGCGTCCTTGGGCTGAAAACGGCGGATGGCCTCTAGGTCTCCCGTATCGGCTACCACAGTGGTCATCTCTTTCAATTGGTTTAATAGGCTAGTGGCCATGCAGTGCTCCTTGTTTGAGTCAAGGTTACTCTAACAAGGCTGACTCACGTTGAGTATGGTTGATCGGTAACGTTGGCGAAGAATCTGCGGCGCGCCACTGGTAATCAGATGCCCGGCGCTGTTGGTTTACCTTGAATTGGGCCGCTTGCTCGCGCATCCCTTCGGCGGCCGACTCCAGCGACATGGCGTCTTGTGCGGTGGCATCGACCTGCCCAGCATTCGCCTGTGTCACATGGGTTTGTTCCTGTAATGTTTTGTTGATCTCTTCGATGTGCTGGTGTTGCAGGTGGGCAGCATCGGCGATGTCGGTGATTACTCGGCGGGTCGAGGAGATCGAGCCCACCATCTCTTCGAACTGTTGGCTGGCATCGCGGGATAGCTGATTACCCCGCTCGATACTCGCATTGGAAGATGCCAATAAGTGACGAATTTGGGTCGCGGCTTCTGCGCTGCGGGTGGCCAGTGAGCGTACTTCTGCAGCCACGACGGCAAAGCCGCGGCCCTGCTCACCCGCTCGCGCGGCTTCTACCGAGGCGTTGAGAGCGAGCAGGTTCGTTTGGAACGAAATGCTATTGATGACATTGACGATGTCGTTGACCTGCTTGGCGTGGGTGTCGATCTCTTCCATGGTCGACAGAAAGGCTTCCATGGTCTGGTGGCTCCGCTGTGCCTGCACCGTCGCATGTTCGGTTAACTCTTTGGCCTGGAGAGCATGTTCAGCGGTGTGCGCCACACTATCGGTTAACGTATGGACGTTAGTTGCCGTGCTGTCCAGCGAGGTGGTTTGCTGATGAGTGCGTGTGGCGAGGTCCTCATTACCCAATGCCAAACGCTGAGCGCTTTGGAAGACGTGCTGACTGTTGTCATGTAGCTGGGTGACGGTGCCAATGAGAGAGGTTTGCATGACGCCCAAGGCAGCATAGAGCTGGCCGATTTCATTGTTACCTCGAGCGGGAACCGCCTTGCTCAAATCCCCGTCGGCCATATGACGGAAGTGGACGATCAAGTGGCGAATGGGCTGAAGCAACTGGTAATGCCCAAGCCATATCAGCGATCCCATGAGTGCGAGTGAGATCGCCATACCCAGGGCCAAGCCAACAGCGACCATGCCACCACGCTGCTCGGCCTTTTGCATCAGACTGATGCCTTGCTGATCGGCGACCTGATAAAATGCGCGTGCATGACTGGCTAGCGCCTCGCTGTGCGCCATGGCTTCCAGCGTGATTTGTCGATAGCCACTGCGGTCACCGGAGGTGATGGCATCGTGCTGCGCATTCATGCTAGCCAGCAGTTGATGGGCTCTATCATCGATGGCATCGCGTAGCGCTAAATACGGGCTGTTCTGTGTGGCTTGCAGAAAGCTCTCAAGTGCCTGTGACATTTCGTTCAACTCGTATTCGACCGCTTCCAGCGCTGCAATAGGATCACCGAGCGAGGGGCGCAGTTGTCGCTCTAAAGCGCGATCCATGCGATTGAGTCCTTCTAAACTGGCGATGTGTAGTCGATTCAGCGAAGACGCTTGCTGCACGTTGACCAGCTCTAAAGCGGCCAGATCACGCTGGCTCTGCTGCATGATTTGCCATGCTAGCGCGGCAAACATCAGCAGGCAGCCCGCCATCAAGAGCAGTGCCGATAGGCTCAGCTGGCGTAACGAAATGTTTTCAAGTTTTGTGAGTGTCATCATGCCCCCAGGTATTCCTCATTCGACTCATGAAACCAGCTTAATAGGCAAATGTTTCAGTTCTGAGTGAACGGTGCGAGATCCTGGGGTTGAGTGTATGATTAGCGTCCTATCTAAATGGCCGCCAGGCGGTCGACCAGCGTAGCTGTGAGGAGATGTATGGAACTCAATCCGCGTCGCGTGGCGCTTTTGGTGGCGGCGAATACGGTATTGGCCCCTTTTGCGATAGATGCTTATCTGCCAGCCATGGGCGTGTTGGCGGAGAGTATCGATGCCAGCATTCACCATACCGAGCTTTCCATTAGCATGTTCTTGTTCGGCTTTGCGCTGGGGCAGCTCTGTTTTGGGCCTTTGTCGGATCGTATAGGACGCAAACCCGTCCTGCTGAGTGGGCTGGTTGTCTTTATGCTGTCCAGCTTGATGATCACCACTGCTGATAGTTTGACCTCACTGTTGATATGGCGATTCGTACAAGCACTGGGAGGCGGGGCTTGCGTGGTGAATTCGGCAGCCATTGTGCGTGACTGCTTCAGCGGGCGTGAGGCTGCCAAGGTCATGTCTACCATGGCCATGATCATGATGCTGGCCCCGCTGGTGGCTCCGGCGGTTGGGAGTCTGCTGCTGCATATTGCAGGCTGGTGGCTGATCTTCGTCTTTCTAGCGGTCTATGCTGGGTTCTTATTATGGCTGTTGGGCACGCGATTGCCCGAAACCCGTGACCCCAGTTGGCCCGCCGCCACCCCACGTCAGGTGTTGGGCAACTACGCCAGCGTGCTGCGTCACCGAGAGGGAATGGGCTACATTTGTGCGGTGGCCGCCTCTTTTGCAGGCCTGTTCGCTTTCGTGACGGCATCACCGTTTCTCTACTTAGACTACTTCTCCCTCTCTCCGGGAATTTACCCGCTGGTGTTTGGTGTCAATGTGGTCATCATTGCTCTCTCTAATCGGCTGAATATTCATCTTCTGCGCAAGCGGACGCCGCAGCAGAACCTGCGGTTTGGTTTGGCGGTACAGCTATTCGCGGCGTTGGCGTTAGTCGTCACGACGGCGCTTGGCCTGGCTTCATTACCTGTCGTGGTGGTGTTGGTAATGCTCTTCACTGGGATGATTGGACTGATTACACCCAATGCCATTTCGTCGCTGCTGGATCATTTCGGTCATATCAGCGCCACGGCCACGGCACTACTGGGGGGCATCCAGTTTAGCTGTGGCGCGTTGGCGGGTGTACTCGTGGGACTCTTCCAGGTCGAGCATCTTTGGCCAATGGTGCTAACCATGTTAGGGGCGGCGCTGCTTGGGAATATTGGGGTGAGAAAGCTTACTCGGGTGTCTTGAGCGTGATGGTATTGGAAGGGTTGGAGCTCTCGCTAGGACTTTCACTGGATAGGTGGCTTGCCTGTGCCGGGGTGCTGCTACTAGGTGCCTTCGTACAGCGTGCGACGGGGTTTGGCCTTGCCGTCGTTGGGGCGCCGCTGCTGCTGATGCTGGAGCCTCGGTTGGTGCCTGTCGTACTGGTGCTGTTTGGTTTTACGGTATCGCTAATGATGGTACGTCGCTATTGGCACGAAGTGCATCTGAGCGAGATCGGCGTGGCACTGGTGGGGCGGCTGCCGGGTAATGGGCTGGGCATCTGGCTGCTGCTGGCGGCGCCCATGGCCGTGCTGGAAGCGCTGATTGCCGCCATCGTGCTGTTTGCGGTCGGTGTCACGCTGTGCCGTTTTCATGTGCCGGTGAATCGCGTCACGCTGTTCGTGGCCGGTGTGCTGTCGGGCATCTTCGGCACCATGGCGGCGATTGGTGGGCCGCCCATCGTGCTATTGATGCACGGCTTTTCGCCCGATCGAATGCGCGGTAATTTGGCGGCCTTTTTCGTCATCACCTCGCTGTTGACTCTGGCGACGCTGGCGCTGGCGGGGCAGCTCAGCGCATGGCATTTCAAGCTGGCACTGACGTTTTTGCCTGCCGTATTGGTCGGCAATGCGTTGGCCGATGCAGTGGCCCACCGGCTGGATAAAGTGCTGCTGCAGCGCTGTTCATTGGCACTATGCACGCTAGCAGCACTGGGGCTGCTGCTTTGAAGTCCTTGGGCCAACGCTTCGTTAACATTCCTTGCTAAAAAAATTACCACTGTCATATTTCTGCAATCGTCACTGTGCAAACTCCTCGGTGTGAAAGGCCAATCGCCAACATTGCCGAACGGGTTAATTCAAGCAGCCCAGGCATGAAACCAGAGGGGACATGACGATGAAAGTAACGAAAAAGACACTTGGTGTTGTTGTTGCTGCCGCACTCGCTACCGGCGTATCGACTGCCGCCGTAGCTCGTGACACGGTGCAGATTGCCGGTTCTTCCACTGTACTTCCGTTTGCCAGTATCGTTGCCGAAGAGTTTGGTAACACCTATCCCCAGTTCAACACGCCGGTCGTCGGTTCTGGCGGCTCCGGTGGCGGTTTGCGTCAGTTCTGCCAGGGCGTTGGCGAAAACACCATTGACATCGCCAACGCTTCTCGCGCCATTCGCAGCGGCGAAGTGGCCAGCTGTAACGAAAATGGCGTCAACGAAATTCTCGAAGTGATGTTCGGCTATGATGGTATCGTGTTTGCTTCTCGTATCGACCGTGGAGAGTTCGCGTTAACGCCTGAGCACGTGTTCAAAGCCGCTGCCGCACAAGTTACCCACGAGGGTGAGTTGGTCGACAACCCCTACACTCGCTGGAACGAAATCGACAGCAGCCTACCCGATCAGGAGATCGTGTTGGTCATTCCGGCTTCCAACCACGGCACCCGTGAAGTGTTCGAAGAGAAAGTCGTGCACGCTGGTTGTGAAAGCGACGCCAACGTAGAAGGCGATGCGTGTAATGCGCTGCGTGGCGATGGCCGTATCGTCGAGATTGCTGGCGATTACACCGAAACTCTGGCCCGCTTGGATGCCCAGGCTGATGCCGTTGGCGTATTTGGTCTGAGCTTCTACGATCAAAACCGTGATCGCTTGCAAGTGGCCACGGTAGATGGCGTAACCCCGAGCCTGGAAACCATCGGTTCGGGCGAGTATCCCGTCTCTCGTCCGTTGTTCTTCTACGTCAAGGGTGAGCACCTGGACGTTATTCCTGGCTTGGCCGAGTATACCGAGTTCTTCTTGAATGACATGATCTCTGGCTATGGCAGCCCGCTGGAAGACGCTGGTCTCATTCCGATGAGCGAAGAAGAGCGTGCTGAAGCACTGGCTGAGTTCCAGGCCCGTACCGTGGTAAGCGTAGAAGAGTAAGACTGCCCTTGTCGCTTGATAGCGATGTGTAGGTAGGTATTGCGCCAGCATCATGAAAATGATGCTGGCGCTTGAACGTAGGAAATCATGGGCGGAGAGAGAATGAGTAACATTGCCTTGATAGCCACGCTACTCGTGATAATGGCCTTGGCTTACCACTTAGGGTTAACACGTAGTCGCGCGGTTGCGGCAGAGCACGATGTGCGGATGCATTCGCGCCCCGGTTATTATGGAGCGTTGGTGGCCCTTTGGTGCGGGTTGCCAGCGCTTGCGCTGTTTATATTGTGGTCGCTGCTGGCGCCACAATTGATGGATATGCTGGTCGTTCAACAACTGCCCCCCGAGCTAGTGGCGGGTATGAACGAACGTGAAATGGCTACCTTGTTACGGCGCATTACTGCGCTAGCCAACGAGCGAAATGTGGCGGGTGGCGGAAGCCCCGAAGAATTAGCGGCGGCCGCTCACATGGCTCGCTTGCAGACCTTTCAGAACACGACCCTGATCGCCCTGATGGCCGTTGTGGCGGTGGTGGGGCTGGTGCTTGCTCGCCGTCGCGTTTCCCCCCAATGGCGTGCACGTAACCATGTCGAAAAAGTGATCTCTATTGCGCTGGCTTCTTGCTCGGCCATTGCGATTTTCACCACCGTGGGCATCGTGCTATCGATGCTGGGCGAAGCGCTGAAGTTCTTTAGCTTCATCAGTCCAGCAGAGTTCTTCTTTGGAACGACCTGGAATCCTCGCTTCAGTACCTCGGGCACCGATGCGCAAGGCGAATTTGGTTTACTGCCTCTGCTATGGGGCACCATGATGGTGAGTATCATTGCTTTGTTGGTGGCCATCCCTGTGGGCCTGATGACGGCGATTTACATGGCCGAGTACGCTCCCCCTTGGCTGCGTAGTGTGGCCAAGCCGATCATCGAAGTGCTGGCGGGTATTCCCACGATCGTTTACGGTTTTTTCGCGTTGATCGTCATCGGTCCGTTTTTGTCTAGCCTTGGGGATGTGGTGGGCATCAACATTCGCACCACCAGTGCACTGACGGCGGGTTTGGTGATGGGCATCATGATCATTCCATTCGTCTCGTCCTTGTCAGACGACATCATTACCCAAGTGCCTAAGTCGTTGCGCGATGGTGCGCTAGGGTTGGGTGCAACGAAGTCCGAAACGATTCGCCAAGTAGTGTTGCCTGCTGCGCTTCCAGGTATCGTCGGTGCGTTTTTGTTGGCCGCCAGCCGCGCCATTGGTGAAACCATGATCGTGGTATTGGCGGCTGGTAATAATCCGGTGCTTCACGGCAATCCGTTCGAAGCGGTGTCGACCATTACGGTGACCATCGTCAACCAGCTGACAGGGGATATGGACTTTGCCAGCCCGCAGTCGCTGGTGGCTTTTGCTCTGGGGCTGACGCTGTTCGTCATTACCCTTGGCCTGAATGTCATCGCACTGGTTGTGGTGCGTAAATACCGCCAGCAATACGAGTAAGCGACCATGTCTATTACGATTGAGCAGCGCCGTCAGCACCGTCTGACAACGATCGAAAATTCGCTGGCAAGACGTCATCGTCAAGAAAAGCGTTTCCGCTTTGCGGGTTTGGCCGCGGTAGTGATTGGCCTCACGCTTGTCACCATTCTGTTCATCAGTATTTTGATGCGCGGTGTGCCGGCATTCTGGCAGTCAACTCTGTATCCAGAAATTTACTTCGATCCTGAAGTGATTCAACTTGACGAGAAGCCCGAGCGTGCCAGTGGTGAAAGCCAGGCGGCCTTCGATGAGCGCTACACACAGTGGTTGATTCAAGCGGGAATGGTAAATTGGCAGTCGCTGATCGACCGCGCCATGGAAGAGGCGTTAGGTGTCGAGGTCGAGCCACGCCAACTGCGCGACTTACGTGCATTAGTCGCGTCGGATGAGCGTTTTTCCCTGCGCGATCAATTCGTCGAGAATCCTTCCCTGTTGGGTCAGACCGTCGAAGTTAAAATGCTGGCCGCTGCGGATGTCGATGTCTGGATAAAAGGCAATATCGACCGCTCCCTGCCGGATTCACGCCAGCAGCTAAGCGCTCAAACGCGCGAGTGGGCGGATCTTCTTTACGATGAAAATGTCATTCGTAACTCTTTCAGCACCTCGTTGTTCCTCAATACGGACTCGCGCAGCTCGCCTGCGTCGGCAGGCCTGGCAGGCGCGTTTATGGGGTCGCTGTTCATGATGCTGATCGTGATCGTGCTATCGGTACCGATTGGTGTGGCTAGCGCCATCTACCTCGAAGAGTTCGCCCCTAAGAACCGGCTGACCGATCTCGTCGAGATCAATATCAATAACTTGGCGGCAGTGCCCTCCATCGTGTTTGGCTTGCTGGGGGCCTCCATCTTCATTGGCTATCTGGGCTTGCCGCTATCAGCCCCGCTGGTGGGTGGCCTAGTGCTGACGCTGATGACCTTGCCGACCATCATTATCGCGACTCGGGCGTCGCTGCGCTCTATTCCTCCCTCCATACGCCAGGCGGCCTTGGGAATTGGAGCGTCGAGAGTGCAGACCGTTTTCCATCATGTGCTGCCTTTGGCGCTGCCCGGTATTCTAACGGGTTCCATTCTGGGCGTTGCCCAGGCGCTGGGTGAGACGGCGCCGCTGCTGTTGATCGGCATGAATGCATTCGTATCCAACGTGCCTGCTACGCCGTTGGACCAGTCTGCTGCGCTACCCGTGCAAATCTATCTATGGCAGGGTAACGAGCTACGTAATTTCTTCGAAGCGCGTACGTCAGCGGCCATCATTGTACTGCTGGGGTTGATGCTGAGCCTGAATGCACTGGCAATCTGGCTGCGTAAAAAATTCGAGACGAGGTGGTAAGTGAATACTTCAACAGAGCCAAAGACATCCCCTATGGTGAGCGTAGGCGCTGGCGAGAGCCGCACCAGTAAAGCCACTGATACGGTCAAGATGAGCGCCCAGAACGTCAAGGTCTTTTACGGTGCCAGCCAAGCGATCAACGGCATCGACTTGGACGTATACGAAAACGAGGTGTTGGCGTTCATCGGGCCTTCTGGCTGCGGTAAGTCTACCTTTCTGCGCTGTTTGAACCGTATGAACGATACCATCGACATCTGTCGGGTGGAGGGCAAGATCACCCTGGATGACAAGGACATCTATGCGCCGGATCGCGATGTCGTGTTGCTACGCGCTCAAGTAGGTATCGTGTTTCAAAAGCCTAACCCGTTCCCCAAATCGATTTATGAAAATATCGCCTATGGTCCGCGTTTGCACGGGCTGGCAAAACGCAAGGCGGAGTTGGATGACATCGTCGAAAGTAGCTTACGCCGTGCAGGCCTCTGGGACGAAGTGAAAGATCGCCTCGATCAGCCGGGGACCGGTTTGTCGGGGGGGCAACAACAGCGCCTGTGCATTGCCCGTACCGTGGCCGTTAGCCCGGACGTCATTTTGATGGACGAACCCTGTTCGGCCCTGGACCCCATCGCGACGGCCAAGGTCGAGCAACTGATCGATGAACTCAGCGAGAGCTACACCATCGTCATGGTGACGCACAACATGCAGCAGGCGGCACGCGTGGCGGATCGCACGGCGTTCTTCCACATGGGTGACTTGGTGGAGGTCGATAGCACCGACGAGATCTTCACTAATCCGCAAGACCAGCGTACCCACGACTACATCACGGGGCGCTTCGGATGATGTAGCGCCGCTCACTCCCTATCGCGCAGGCGGCTTGTCGCCTGCGCGATAGAACGCTGCTTTTTTTTGATCTTTAATATATGATTTTTCATATATCTAGCTCGCTTTGCTCTGGAGGTTCAGCATGTCACTACGCATTGGTATCAACGGATTTGGCCGTATTGGTCGTTTGGCACTGCGCAGTCTGTGGGCGCGAGCCGCTGCCGACGAGGTAACGTTGGTGCGCATCAACGACCCCGGCGGCGATGCGGCGACGTTTGCCCATTTGCTGGAGTTTGACTCGGTACATGGTCCGTGGGCGCCGGGGCAGGGCATCGACGCCGCCCCAGAGGCGATCACCATCGATGGCCGTACTATCGCCTTTAGCGCCCACAAGACGATTGCCGAAGGTGATTGGTCCGGGTGCGATGTGGTGATCGAATGCTCCGGCAAAATGAAAACCACGGAGAAGCTGCAGGCCTACCTGGATCAGGGGGTCGATCGTGTGGTGGTGAGTGCGCCGGTCAAGGAGGAGGGCGTGCTCAACGTGGTGGTGGGTGTCAACGATCATCTGTTCGAACCCGCTACGCACCGCATCGTCACCGCGGCCAGCTGCACCACCAACTGTCTGGCCCCCGTGGTCAAGGTCATTCTAGAAACGTTCGGCATCCGTCATGGTTCCATGACCACGGTGCATGACATTACCAATACCCAGACGATTCTGGACGCACCTCACAAGGACCTACGCCGGGCGCGCGCCTGCGGCATGAGCCTGATTCCCACCACCACCGGTTCGGCCAAGGCGATCACGGCCATCTTTCCTGAGCTGACCGGCAAGCTGAACGGCCATGCGATTCGCGTGCCGCTGGCCAATGCCTCGTTGACCGATATGGTATTCGAGCTCGAGCGCGAGGTAACCGTCGAGGAGGTCAATCAGGCGCTCAAGATGGCCGCAGAGGGGCCCTTGAAGGGGATTCTGGGTTACGAGGAGCGGCCGCTGGTGTCCATCGACTATCGCACCGACCCACGCAGCTCGATCATCGATGCACTCTCGACCATGGTGGTGAATGGTACGCAGTTGAAGCTCTACGCCTGGTACGACAACGAGTGGGGCTATGCCAACCGCACCGCTGAGCTTGCCTGGATGGTGGGCAAGGAGCAGGCGCGCCGTGGCTGAGTCGCTCAGGGCACGCATCGGCGCACTGCCTTTCGAAGTGCGCCAGTACATGCTGATCACGGGCAACTACTGGGCGTTTACCATCACCGATGGGGCCCTGCGGATGCTGGTGGTGATGTACTTCCACCAGTTGGGTTACTCGCCGCTGCAAATCGCCATGCTGTTTCTGTTCTACGAAGCGTTTGGGGTGGTGACCAATCTGGTGGGTGGCTGGTTGGGTGCGCGGTTGGGGCTCAACCGCACCATGAACGTGGGGCTGGGGCTGCAGATCGTGGCGCTTGCCATGCTTATGGTGCCTGCCGGGATGCTCACCGTCGTTTGGGTCATGACGGCCCAGGCGCTGTCGGGTATTGCCAAAGACTTGAACAAGATGAGCGCCAAAAGTGCGGTGAAAGTGCTGGTGCCTGCAGATAGTGCCAATGCCAACAGCGCCCTGTACCGCTGGGTAGCGATGTTGACCGGCTCCAAAAATGCCCTGAAAGGGCTGGGCTTTTTTGTGGGCGGCGTGCTGCTGACGCTGATCGGCTTTCGCGGCGCGGTGGTGGCCATGGCGCTGATGCTGGGTGCCGTGCTGGGGCTGTCGCTGTGGCGGTTGAAGGCTGATCTCGGCAAACAGAAGGTCAAGCCAAAGTTTTCCGAGATTTTCTCCAAGTCCCGCGCCATCAATGTGCTTTCGGCGGCGCGCTTCTGCTTGTTTGCCTCTCGAGACGTGTGGTTTGTCGTGGCCTTGCCAGTATTCCTCTATGATCAACATGGCTGGAGCCACTGGACCGTGGGAGGGCTGTTGGCCGCCTGGATCATTGGTTACGGCGGCGTGCAGACCCAGGCGCCCAGGCTCACCGCACTGTTCCATGGAGATGCTCGTATGCTCACGGCTGGCTGGGCAGCCGCGCTTGCCGTGCTCGCCATTCTGATGGCACTGTTGCCTCTGGTTCAAGTGGGGTGGTTGGTGGTGGGGCTGCTGGCCTTTGGCGTGCTGTTTGCCGTCAACTCCAGCTGGCACAGCTATCTGATCGTCCACTACGCCCGTGCCGATGGCGTGTCCATGGACGTAGGCTTCTATTACATGGCCAACGCCATGGGCCGCCTGGTCGGCACGCTGCTCTCGGGCTGGCTCTACATGGCCTATGGTTTGAGTGCGTGCCTGTGGGTGGCGGCGGCGCTGGTGGCTGCCAGCGCACTCATGGCACTGGCGCTGCCCCGGCAGGTGGCTGGCGCGTAGCGGCATGTTGGCATAAGTCTGGTTAGAACGCGCTTCATGTGTCATGAAGCGCGCTTTGAATCAGTCGATCAGCTCGACCGCCACGGCGGTTGCTTCACCGCCACCAATGCACAAGCTGGCGATACCGCGTTTGCCCCCTTTCTGGCGCAAGGCATGAATCAGCGTGGCAATGATGCGTGAGCCGGTAGAGCCGATGGGATGCCCCTGGGCACAGGCGCCGCCAAACACGTTGACCTTTTCATGAGGCAGGCCCAGATCATCCATGGCCATCAGCGTGACGACCGCAAAGGCTTCGTTGATTTCGAACAGGTCTATATCATTGACGCCCCAGCCAAGCTTTTTCATCAGCTTCTCGATGGCTCCCACCGGCGCGATGGTAAATTCGCTGGGATGACGCGAGTGGGTGGCATGTCCCAGCATCCTGGCCAGCGGTTTGACACCGTGACGCTGTGCTGCCTCGTGACTCGATAAAATGAGCGCCGAGGCGCCGTCGGAGATCGAACTCGCATTGGCGGCGGTAATGGTGCCGTCTTTTGCAAACGCTGGGCGCAGTTGGCGAATCTTGTCCAGTTTGGCCTGAAAGGGCTGCTCATCGTGGCATACCACGGTTTCACCCTGGCGGGTCGTCACGGTGACGGGCGCCATCTCCGCATCCAGGTCGCCATGGTTGGTGGCGGCCATAGCCCGTTCCAGCGAGGCAATCGCGAAATCGTCCAGCCGTTCTCGGGTGTAGCCACGCTCGGTGGCCACCTCTTGCGCAAAGACCCCCATCAGCTTTCCGGTTTCGGCATCTTCCAGGCCATCGAGAAACATGTGGTCCTTCAGCTCGCCGTGGCCCAGACGATAGCCGCCGCGTGCCTTGGTCAGCACATGGGGGGCATTCGACATGGATTCCATGCCGCCCGCCAGCACTATTTCTCCACTGCCCGCCTTGATCAGGTCATGGGCCAACATGGCCGCTTTCATGCCAGAGCCGCAGAGTTTATTGATGGTCGTGGCACCATTGGCATCGGGAATGCCCGCTTGGCGCATCGCTTGGCGCGCAGGGCCTTGTTTGACGCCCGCTGGTAGCACGCAGCCCAGGATGCCCTCTTCAATGGCGGCGGCCTCAATGCCCGCCCGCTCGATGGCAGCGCGGAGGGCAACGGCGGCAAGTTCAGGGGCACTCATACTAGACAGGCTGCCCATCATGCCGCCCATCGGGGTGCGGGTGGCAGATAAAAAAACAATGTCGGTAGCGCGACTCATGACCTATCTCCTGATAGCTTTTTTGTGATTATCGAGCTGAGTAGTTAGCGATGCGTTGACCCATTCGCGGGGCTGTGGTTTTCTCCTGAGTAACCAAGCAAGCGCTAGTGTAAATGACATGAATGTAATGAATGCATCTCCTCGCCGCAAGGAATTGACGCGCTTAGCTGCTCAGCTATTCGTCCAAGAGGGCTTTGATCGCACCACGGTGCGCATGTTGGCGCAGGAAATGGGCATTAAGTCGGGTAGCCTGTTTCATCACTTCAAAGATAAGCAAGAAATTCTGGCAGCGGTGATCGAAGAGGGTACCCAAAATGCGCTTGCCATCGCGAAAGCTGCGCTTCAGTCCTGTCCCGACGGTGCAGAGGCACGGCTACATGCTATGGCAAGAGCTCATCTGGAAACACTGTTTGCAGACCGTAACGCCCATGTCGTCGCACTGTTCGAGTGGCGGCGATTGGACCCTGCTGCCAGCGCACATTTGAGTCATCTACGGGATGCTTACGAGGCTCTGTGGGTCGAGGTGATCGATGACGCCTTGGCGGCCGGGCTGATTCATGGTGACCGCTTTCTCGTTTCCCGCTTCATCTTAGGAGCGTTGAACTGGACTGTCCGTTGGTATGACCCCAACGGTCCTCGAACGCCAGACGACCTTGCCGACGAGCTGGTGGCGATGATCCTATCGCGGTGAGCCTAACAGCGAGGCTTCTGTTCGATCGACCAACGTCTAACCTTGTTGCGGCGCTTGCGGCTTGCGCAATAGGTGAAATACTTTTAGCGTTGGTCTATTGGCAGGCTTCCGTTAACGTAAACTGATAATAAAGCTGACAGCGCGTGGAGTTTTGCCTGCTTGAGTGCTCACGACCAACAACATAAGAGAGCCGTCATGACAGCAACATCATCGTCACTTCCCTCGTATTCTTCATTTGTCGAGAAATTTTCAATAGAGAGTGTCGTCGCCAAGCTGGACGACCATCAAGATGGTTACCTGAACGCCTATGAAGCATGCTGCGGAAGGCATGTGCGCCAAGGCCGCGGTGATGTGTTAGCGCTTGTGCATGAAGACACCCAAGGCCAGACCCATACGTTGACCTATGCCGAGCTTGACAGCCAAAGTAGCCAGCTAGCGGGCTGGTTCATAAGCCAAGGGCTTGGTGAGGGCGACCGAATTGCCTGTATGCTGCCTCGTTCTGTCAATTTGCTGGTCGCCGTGCTGGCGACCTGGCGAATCGGTGCGGTCTATCAGCCACTGTTCACCGCTTTTGGCCCTGATGCAGTTGACTATCGGCTCGGTCGTGCTGATACCAAGTTAGTGATTACGGATCACGCCAATCGCTATAAATTCGATGGATTGAGCCAGTGCCCACCCGTATTAGCCGTGGGTGGTGCGAGCAGTGAGCATGGCGATGACCTCGATTGGCAAACGGCATTGACGTATACGTCAATGAGCGATGCGCCACCGCGCCTGTCGCCAGATCAGCCCTTTCTGCAAATGTTCACTTCGGGGACGGTGGGCAAGCCAAAGGGCGTTGCCGTGCCTTTAGCAGGCATGACGGCTTTCGCGCTTTATATGGAGCTCGCTGTGGATCTGCGCGAGGAAGACCGTTTTTGGAACATGGCAGATCCAGGTTGGGCCTACGGCCTTTATTACGCCATCGCGGGGCCGCTGCTACTTGGAGTCACGACCCACTTTTGCGAGGCAGGCTTCAGCGCCGAAGGGGCGCTGGCGTTCATGAAGCGCCATCAGATCACCAATTTTGCTGCGGCACCCACGGCTTACCGTTTGATGAAAGCATCTGGGTTATTCGATGACGCGCATCAAACGTTATCGCTGCGTGCAGCCAGTTCCGCTGGAGAACCGCTTAATACCGAGGTGGTCACCTGGGTGGAAAAATCGTTGGGCTGTCCGGTGATGGACCATTATGGCCAGACGGAAACGGGCATGACCTGTAATAACCATCACTCTCTTGACCATCCCAAGCACGTGGGGGCCATGGGCGTCCCGATGCCGGGCTACCGATTGGCCATTCTCGATGCCGAGTACAATGAGCTGCCGCCCGGTGAACCAGGTGTGCTTGCGGTGGACATTAAGAATTCTCCGGCTCACTTTTTCCAAGGATACACTTGGCAGGAGAAAGATCCCTTCGTCAATGGCTATTACCTGACCGGCGATGTAGTGATTCGTAACGAAGATGGTTCGTTTCAGTTTGCTGGTAGGGACGATGACATCATCACCACGGCGGGCTACCGAGTGGGACCAACGGACGTAGAGAATAGCGTCATGACGCACCCGGCAGTGGCAGAGTCCGCCGCCGTTGGCCAGCCAGATGAGATTCGTGGCGAGATCATCAAATCCTATATCGTACTTCGCGATGGCTACGAGCCCAGCGATGCGCTGGCGGAAGAGATTCGTCAGCAAGTACGTGAACGGCTCTCTACGCATGCTTTTCCTCGTATCATCGAGTTCGTCGATGAGCTGCCCAAAACGCCCAGCGGCAAGATTCAGCGCTTCAAACTGCGTGCTCAAGCGGCCGAACAAGTGCGCCACAGCTCATAATTCACAGGATATCATTCACAGGAAGAGTGCCATGCAGGTCCAGGATCGTACGTTTTTGATTACCGGCGCTGCGTCGGGTTTGGGTGCCGCCACGGCCGAACGGCTGGTAAAGGCGGGCGGGAAGGTGGTGCTGTGCGACATGAGTGATCGTGTGACGGACCTTGCCGTGCAGTTGGGCGCTCACGCGCAAGCATGCATCGCCGACATTACCTCCTCCGACGCCATGCAGGAGGCGGTGAACAAAGCCGTTGCGCTGGGGGGCGAAAGCGGTCTTTCGGGGGTGGTTCATTGTGCCGGTGTGGTCAGCGTAGCCAAGCTGGTGGATCGGCAAGGCAACCCAGCAGATCTCGAGGGCTATGCGCGCACGATTCAGATCAATCTGGTAGGCACTTTCAATGTCATGCGGCTGGCGGCCGCCGCCATGGCCAGCAACCCGCCAGACCAAGGGGGTGAGCGTGGCGTCATCATCAATACCGCATCGATTGCCGCGTTCGATGGGCAAGTCGGTCAGTGCGCCTACAGTGCCTCTAAGGCGGGGGTCGTGGGCATGAGCTTGCCTGCTGCCAGAGAGCTGTCGCGCCACGCGATTCGTGTCATGGCCATTGCGCCAGGGGTGTTCGAAACCCCGATGATGAGCGAGATACCGGATGAAGCCGCCCAAGCGTTGGCCGCTGCGGTGCCTTTTCCCAAGCGTTTGGGCAAGGCCGACGAGTTTGCGCTGCTGGCCGAGCAGATCATCACCAACCCGATGCTCAATGGTGAAGTGATTCGCCTGGATGGTGGTATCCGCATGCAGTGATTTACGCTCAGTAAGCTCTGATAAACAGCCTGCTCGGTTTTTTCGGGCGGGCTTTTTTTTATTTTCAAACCATGACGTTACTAAGGTAAAGACCAAAGTTGTAGTCGGTTTTTCGATTTAATTCAAACGACTGCTTGACTGTGTCGGGTCTGCGCGCTAATTTTCAAACATGTGTTTGAAAGTGGCTGCTGAGTACCAGCTCTTTCAGCCCTCGTTTAGGAGAAGTGACATGCCGAGCTATCAAGCCCCCCTACGTGACATGCGTTTCGTGATGAACGAAATGTTTGATTACCCAAGCCACTACGCGGCACTGCCGAATGGTGAAGAAGCGTCTCCTGACGTCGTTGGGGCGATTCTGGAAGAGGGCGCTCGCTTTGCCCGTGACGTTCTGCTACCACTGAACCAGAGCGGTGATGAAGAGGGCTGCCTGCTGGAAGGTGGGGAGGTCAAAGCGCCCCGTGGTTTCAAGGAAGCCTACCAGCAGTATGTCGAAGGGGGTTGGCCAAGCCTGGCGGCAGATCCTGAGCAGGGTGGACAAGGGCTGCCGCCTTCGCTGGCCATGATGCTCTCCGAAATGATTTGCGCCACCAACCTGGCGTGGGGCATGTACCCGGGGCTTTCCCACGGTGCCGCAGACGCGCTGCGTCATCACGGAACCGATGCCCAAAAGGCTACTTACCTCACCAAGCTGGTCGAGGGCGTCTGGACCGGCACCATGTGCCTGACCGAGCCCCATTGCGGTACCGATCTCGGGCTGATCAAGACCCGTGCGGTTCCTGCGGAAGGCGACGCGTATCAGATCACCGGCACCAAGATTTTCATTTCTGCCGGTGAGCACAATCTGGCCGAGAACATCGTTCATCTGGTGCTGGCCAAGCTGCCGGATGCGCCCGAAGGCTCCAAAGGCATTTCACTGTTCGTCGTACCCAAGTTCCTGCCCGATGCCGAGGGCAACCCCGGGCAGCGTAACGGTGTCAGCTGTGGCTCTCTCGAGCACAAGATGGGTATTCACGGCAACGCGACGTGCGTTATGAACTTCGATGGTGCCACGGGCTACCTGGTAGGCGCGCCGAACAAGGGATTGGCCTGCATGTTCACCATGATGAATGCGGCCCGTCTGGGCGTGGGGATCCAGGGGCTTGGTCTGATGGAAGCCAGCTTCCAGAACTCGCTCGGCTATGCCCGTGATCGTTTGCAGATGCGTGGCCTTTCAGGTGTTCAGGCCCCTGATAAAGCCGCCGACCCGATCATCGTCCATCCTGACGTGCGTCGCATGCTGCTGACCCAAAAAGCTTTTGCCGAAGGCGGTCGCATGCTGGTGCTGTATACCGCCCAGATGCTGGATGTGGTCGAGCATGGCGCAGCAGGCGAAGAGAAGGAGCGTGCCGAGACCTTGCTGGGTCTGCTGACGCCGATCGTGAAGGCCTTCCTGACGGAAGTGGGCTTCGAGTCTACCAATGAAGGCGTGCAGATTTTTGGCGGTCACGGTTTCATCAAAGAGTGGGGCATGGAGCAACTGGTACGTGATGCGCGTATCACGCGCCTCTATGAAGGCACGACCGGTATCCAGGCGCTGGACCTGCTGGGCCGCAAGGTGCTGATGAGCCAGGGTGAATCCCTCAAGGTCTTCACCAAGGAGATTCACAAGTTCTGCCAAGCCGAAGCCGACAACCCTGCGCTCAAGGAATTTATCGAGCCGCTGGCCAAGCTCAATGCCCAGTGGGGTGAGCTCACCATGGGTATCGGTATGAAGGCCATGCAGGATCGTGAAGAAGTAGGGGCCGCCAGCGTCGATTACCTGATGTACTCCGGCTATGTCGCTGTCGCCTATCTGTTTGCTCGCGCTGCCAAGCAAGCCGCTAGTGCACAGGGGGGTGAAGATGCCGCTTTCTACACCGCCAAACTAAATACGGCGCGTTTCTACTACCAGCGTCTGCTGCCACGTACCAAGGCGCACGCCGCCATGATCCAGGCAGGTGCCGGTAGCTTGATGGCGATTTCCAGCGAAGATTTTGGCCTGGGCTTCGAGAGCTGAGCCCACGCCTTTGCCAGGCACTCTCTGGTCAGGGTACTGATCGGTGGTTTGCGGCAGGTTTGCCCTCGGGCATTGCCTGCCGCTTTTTTATCTCGGCTATTTGAAAAATTTTTCACATTAGCCCTTGCCAACCCGGCATCGAATCCGTAAAGTACGCATCCGCTGCCGGGGACGCCCAGCGTTACCAGCGGTGATGAGGTTGGAAAACCTCTTGTTTGTCAGAAAGTTAGAGCTCTGTGGTAGGTTGGTCAGATCGCTCGCTTCGCCCGCTGAAAACAGCGGTTGACAAACACCACGGAATGCGTAGAATACGCCTTCCTCGCTGAGGCAATACGGGTCAGGTCATCGGGCCCGCCGCAGCGACATTAAGAAAGTTGCTCTTTAACAATTTGATCAGGTAATTCATGTGGGCGCTTGCCGATGA